>CAYOGX010000040.1:0-12140 GCA_964403235.1 uncultured Planctomycetales bacterium
GATGCTGAACGGCCGGCCGGTGGATGCACCGGCCGGCTTGCTTCGGCCGACTAGCTGAAGGCGCGCGTGCCTACGGGCCGCTCTCGATGCCGGCGAGCTGCATGACCTCAGAGATGCGGTGGCGGAAGTAGATGACGATGATGGCGAGGTCGATGGTCCCGATGTTCATGCGGTAGCGTTTCCCTTTCGACCGCGCGGCCCACGTCGCCGGGGCACACCCCCCGGCAGTATGCCCTACCGGCGGTACCCCAACGGCGCGCCGCCGTCCGGACAGATCGCCTGTCCGGTCACGAAGGAGGCCTCGTCCGAGGCGAGAAAGGCGCAGACCTCACCGATCTCCTCGATGGTGGCCATGCGGCCCAGCAAATGCCAGGAGTCGACCATCTCCAACGCCGCCTTCGGATCGTACTGCGTATCGGCCCATTCCTGCATCAGCGGTGTCATCACCCCAGCTGGACACACCGCATTGACCCGCACGCCCTCCGGGCCCAGATCAACCGCGAGCGCCTTGGTCAACCCGATCTGCCCCGCCTTGCTCGACACGTAGCTCGGCGCCAGGCCCTGGCCGATCAGGCCGACCTCGCTCGACATGTTGATGATGCTCCCTCGCGTCTTGCGCAGGTGCGGGACGGCGAACTTGCACCCCATGAACGTGCTGGTCAGATTCAACCGGAGCAGTTTCTCGTAGTCCTCGACGCTCGTCTCGTCGATCGACATTGTCGGCGGGTGCCAGCCCGCATTGTTGACGATGCAGTCGAGCCGACCGAACCGCTCCACCGTCGTGTCGATCAGCGATCGCATATCTTGTTCGCTGGTCACGTCGCAACAAACGTACAGGGCGGTGTGTCCCTGACCGGTCAGTTCTTGCTCGGCCGCCTTGCCGTCCTTCTCGCGGCGCGACGCGATCACGACCGCGCAACCGTACTTGACGAAGACCTTGGCGCAACCGAAGCCAATGCCCTTGGAACCGCCCGTGATGACGGCCACCTTGCCTTGCAGTTTCATGCCCGGTTCTCCAGACGATACCACCTGGCCGCGTTGTTGCCGAAGACGTCCTGCCGTTCGCCGTCGCTCAGGCCGCTGAGGTTCGCCGTCAATGCCTCGACGACCTGGTCATAGCTGCCGGCGAGCAAACAGACGGGCCAATCGCTGCCGTACATCACGCGATCCGTTCCGAACTGCTCGATCACGTGTTGGATGTAGGGGGCGAGATCCTGTGGGGTCCATTGCTGCCAATCGGCCTCGGTGATCATCCCGGATAGCTTGCAGACGACGTTGGGACACGCGGCCAGTGCTGTGATGCCGTCGGCCCAGTCGTCCCACCCGCGCCGGGCGATCGCGGGTTTGGCGACGTGGTCCACGACGAACGTGAGCTCGTCGAACGCCTTGGCGACGTCCAGCGAGGCCGACAGATGCTGCGGCCGGATCAGTAGGTCATAGGGGATCGACCGGTGGGCCAGTTCCCGAAGTCCTCGACGTACGTCGTCCCTGCCCAGCCAATGGTCCTCCGGCTCATCGTGTACCTGATGCCGGATACCCGCCAGCTTGGGGCGATCAGCCAGCTCGTCAAGGACGTCACCGACGGCGGGATCAAGCAGATCCACCCAACCCACCACGCCCGCGATGAACGGGTGTCGTTCCGCGAGCTCCAGGAACCACCGCGTCTCGTCGAGCGAGCTGATCGTCTGCACCAGGACGCTGCGGTCGACGTCGTTTCGCTCGAGCAGCGGCCGCAAATCGTCCGGCCCGTAGTCCCGGTGCAGCACACCAAGCTCCGGACCCATCCAGGCGTAGTCGTACCGTCCGATCTGCCAAAAGTGGTGGTGCGCGTCGACTCTCACGGTCATGATCCTCGTCTCTGCCGGATCGAAGCGTTTGCCGCCCGGCTTCGCCCTGTATGGGGTCAGCCCTGCATCGGCCTATACCCATGCCTTCCAATCCACCGGGACCTCAGCGATCGGCAGTAGGACGGTGAAGGTCGTTCCCTCGTCGACGTGGCTGCTCACTTGAATGTCGCCGCCGTAGCTCCGTACGAGGCCGAGGGAGACCGATAGGCCCAGCCCTGTGCCCTTGCCCGTGGTCTTGGTCGTAAAGAACGGGTCGAAGATCAGGCCCAGGATGTGCTCGGGGATCCCGTGGCCGGTATCAGCCACGTGGACGGCCAGGAGACCAGGCACGTCGGACCGCTCGGCTGAAAGGGTGATCGTCCCCCCCTCTGGCATGGCGTGCACCGCGTTGAGGAAGAGATTCAAGAACACCTGACAGAGCTTCTGGCGATCCCCGTGAACCTGGGGCAGGTTGTCGGGTAGCTCCTTGGCGATCTTCACGCCCGCGATGCGGACCTGATTTCCGGCCAGCTCGATGGTCTCGTCAAGGATCTTACCGACGTCCAGCCGTTCGGTTTTCTGTTCGCCCTCACGGGCGAAGTCGAGCAGATTGCGGACGATCCGCTGGGCGCGTTGGGCCTGTTCGACCAGGTCGCGCGCCATCTCGCGTCGCTCTGGGTCGGACAACGATCCGTAGTCCTCCTCCAGAATGCCGGCGGTCAGCGTGATGTTGTTGAGGGGATTGTTCAGTTCGTGGGCCACGCCCGCCGTCAATGTTCCTACGGCCCGGAGCTTGTGCGACTGCACCATCGCTTCCTCTCGATGACCGAGTTCATAGAGCATGCGATTGATGGCCCTGACGAGCTCACTGAACTCGTCGCGGTATCGCCGGGCGGGCTTGAGCGGCGTGAAGTCGCCCATCGCAATTCGTTGCGTGGTCGCCAGCAGGCGGTTGAGCGGGCCGATCATCTGACGCGCCAGGAAACTCGCGAAGTACAAGGCCAGCAAGAGCAGAACACCCAGAAAGACAAAGGGAACGCGGTTGATCAACCCGAGCGTCGCATACATGCTATCCCGTTCCCGCTTGGACAGGGTCAGGGCGAACTCCACCATACGTCCGCCGAGGACGCGAAGCTGGGCCTCGATGTCACGATAGGCGGTCGGCTGGTCGGGCTTGCGATCGCGATCGAGCGTCTGCAAACGGCTGATGAGCGCGCGGTAGTCCTCGGCGTGGCGCTTCATCGTGTTCAGGTTTCCCAAGCCGACCACGGCGGCCAGTTCCTTTTCATCGCGGGCCAGGATGGCTTGGGCGATACCGACGTGGGCTTCGACGTCGTCCAGGTTGGTCCCGTACAAGAAGAAGTTCTTCTCGAACCGGCGGGCCTGTTGGATCTCACTGGTATAGCGGTCGGCCGCCACCAGGAATTCGAGCTTGTTCTCGACGCGCGCTAGAATCAACCACGTCGCCGCCGCCTGGCCCGCGGACAGGACAAAGAACAGCAGGAACCCCACCATCAGTCGCGTTCGGATGCTGAAGCTGGGTCTTTCATCGACGGCCAGTTGGATCTCGGCCAGCGCCTGCCCACCAAAGTCCTGCTGCTCGGCCTCGGTGGCCGGCGCGGACCCGGGCGTGGGCGGCGTGGCCGTTGGGTCCGTTGCGTCGGATTCGACCATTCGGTCGGTCATGGGTCCATCGGCATGGCGAGCGGGCCCGGGGCCGTGACTAACAGGCCTCCTCAGCCAGGGCCCTGGCCGCCCGCGCCAGTATCACGCGAAGCTCCTGCGGCTTGAACGGCTTCGCGATGAAGTCAAAGGCCCCCTTCGCCAGGGCCTCCCGGGCCATCTCGATCGTTGCGTACCCCGTGATGATGATGACCTTGGTTTGCGGGGACTTCTTGATCACGTGCTCGAGTACCTTCAGGCCGTCCACGTCTTCCATGCGGACGTCGGTAACGACGATGTCAAATCTCCGCGCGTTGATATGATCGACGGCCTCCTGCCCGCTCTGGCACACCTCGACTTCGTATCCGTCACGCGTCAAGGCCGGGCCGAGACGCTTGCCCACGATCGGCTCATCGTCAACCACCAGGACACTCAATGCTTCCGCCACGGCCCGACCTCCATTCCCGTCAATCACCAAGGTCCAGCCACGCGCACCACACAACCGCTTGGCTGCCCCGTAGCTTAACACGAACCCTGAAGCGTCGCGAGCCTTTAGTCGAGTTGCCTGGTCGGGCTTCGTCCGCGGGCCGGCTCGATCGGCTCGGCTCGACAACCTGACCGCATGGGTTGTATTGACGGTCGGATCACTCTAGACTTGTGCAGGCCCAGCGCCAGAGAAGTCAGGCACGGGCCTGCCGCAAGGGTCAACCGATGCCCATCATTACGATTTCCCGAGGGTCGCGTAGCGGCGCCAAGGAATTGGCCGAACGCCTGGCGGCCAAGCTCGGATACGATTGCCTCAGCCGCGAGGAGCTCAGCGACTACGCCATCGAGGAGGGTGTGCCCGTCGGCAAGCTCCAGACGGCCATGATGCGCCCCCCGCGCGTCGCGCGCCGCTTGAGCAAGGAGCGGGACCTGTATATGGCCTGCGTCACCGCTCGTCTCTGCGAGTTGGGCCGAAGCGGCAAGTTGGTCTACCATGGCCACGCCGCACATTTGTACCTACCGGATGTGACCCATGTCCTTCGCGTCCGCGTGGTGAGCCACAAGGAGTTTCGTATTCGCCAAGAGATGGTCCGGCTGAACCTCTCCCGCGAGAAGGCCAAGGAGTACATCGAGAACGTCGACGAGGACCGGGCGAAGTGGGTTCGCTTCCTTTTCGGCGTCAATTGGGACGACCCGCATCTGTACGACCTGACCGTCAACGTCAGGGTCATGGGGGCGGAGAACGCCGCCACCGCCCTGTGTGCGATGGCCGAGCTGCCGAATTTCAAACCCACCCCTGGCTCGATACAGGCCTTGGAAAACCGGTATCTAGCGGCACGGGCACGGTTCAAACTGGGCATGGACAAGCGAACGGCCCATGTGGATCTGAACGTCTGGGCGGACGACGGGGTGGTGGCCGTGACCTACCCGCCGCAGCATTCGGAGATCTCGCCCCTCGTGCCTGAGGTCCTGGCCGGGCTGGAGGGCCTCAAGGAAGTCGAATGCGCGATCGCCGAGACAAACATCCTATGGATTCAGGAAGCTTGCGATCCCACGAGCGACGTCTGCAACAACATCGTCGAGATGGCGCGGAAGTGGGATGCCGCTGTCGAGCTGATGCGCTTCGTGCCGACGGAAGAGGACACGCTCCTGACCTCGGAGGGCGAGCCCATGGTTCCTCAGCCGGCCGGACCCGTGACCATGGACGTGAAACGCAACGGCGGCATCGAGGATGACATCGACCGTCCGGAACCAGAACACGAAGATGAAGGGCTGAGCGGCACATTGGATCGTCTGGTTCAGATCGGCCGGTCTGCCGGCGTCAAGTTGATCCATGGGTCGTCTCGCCGTCTTCTCGGGGCGATCGATCGACGCATTGAGTACAGCCTCATCGTCCTGGGCGACGTGTTCCTGGGCAAGTCGCCACAGGTCCGAACACGGCTACGGTCGGAACTGCTCGGGTTGCTGACGGACAACCTTGAGTCGCCCGTGATCGACGCGGCCGATCTGCGGAGAGAGCTCAGGTTCGGACGGAAGCAAGTCCTGCAATTGGCGGCCTTCGCGATGGTAGCGGCCGTCCTCTACTTCTCGGTCTTCACGAACCAGGAGCGGGTGCTGCAGTGGATCGTGGGCGGTCAGTCGATCTCGGCGAAGGGATTGGGTGTCGCGCTGGTGGTGGTTTTGGTGCCGGTCCTGGCCTATTCCTATGGGACATCGATCCGGTTGATCATGAGGGGTCTTTCTGCGCTGATTGATGCTCGGCTTAGGGGCGGTCGGCGCAAGCGCAACGAACGGCAAGCGTAAGTGGGGCAGCCCCTGCCCGCAGGCCCGTCGGTCAGCGTCGCGGGGCCAGGGGCCAAACGGATTCGAGGAGCGAGGCCAGCCGTGTTCATCCTGGCAATGACCGAAATGATCGATAGGGTCAGGTTCATTGACCTGGACGGGCTTTCGGCGATCCAGGTGGTGTTCTTGGGCTTGATCGGCGGCACGCTGAGCGGCTTCATTGGCAGCGGCGGGGCCTTCTTCATGACACCCGGCATGATGAACCTGGGCGTACCCGGCGCGATCGCGGTGGGGACCAACATCACCCACAAGTTCGGCAAGGCCCTGATGGGGTCGCGGGCCCATGGCGAGATGGGGCACGTCGACCGGCTACTCGGCTTGAGCTTGCTGGTCACCGCCGCGGTGGGCATCCGCCTGGCGGTGTGGCTCAACACCAGCGTCTTCGGGATGAAGAAGGGCGAGGCCAGTTCGCCCGCGGGAGACCTCTACATTAGCCTCATCTTCGTCTGCGTCCTCTCCATCGTGGCCGTCATGATCCTCCGCGACGCCCTCCGCAGCCAGGAAGGGGACGAGGGCCCGAACACCAAGCTCGCCGAATGGTTCGGTCGGATCCGGGTTCCGCCCATGCTCTACTTCCGGGTGGCTGATGTGAAGGTCTCGGGCTGGGTGGTCGGCGCGGTCGGGCTCGCCACCGGCTACCTGGCCGGCACGATCGGCGTGGGTGGGTTCATCGGTGTGCCGGCCATGATCTACGTCTTCGGTATTCCCACGGCCGTTGCGGCCGGCACCGAACTCTACCTGGCCATGTTCATGGGCGCCTGGGGCGCGATCAATTACGCCTGGCAGGGGTCGGTCGACATTCGCCTGACCATGCTGCTTTACCTGGGCTCGCTGACGGGCATCTACATCGGGGCCTACGGGACGAAAGTGGTCAAGGAGAAGATGATCCGCATCGTCACCGGCCTGATCATCCTGCTGTGCGTCGTTAGCCGGGCGATCGCCATCCCCATGTACCTCCGTCAGTTGGATCTCGTGGCGCTCAGTCCGAGCTGGGACAGGTACTTCAACGGGACGAGCAAGGCCTTCCTGTTTGTCAGCGGGATCTCGGGCGTGGCCGTCATCCTGTACGCGGTGGCCAAGGCCTACCTCCGCCGGCAACGGATCCAGGCCTCACTCGCCGCAATCCAGAGATAACCCTGCGCCGGGCGTAGCCCCAAGACCAGCCGACAGGTCGACCCCCGGACTCGACAAGGACCGATCGGCCAACCCGCCATAGCCCCCATCGGCAAAGTCCAAGGCACAGGAAGATGAGCCGTGCATCCCCCCCGTAGGCATCAAGTCAGCCCCCCTCATCCCTCCCACCTACATCCGATTGCACGATTGAGCCGCCAGGGGATCGAACCCTGGACCTACGGATTAAGAATCCGTTGCTCTGCCAACTGAGCTAGCGGCCCGAAACGACTGCCCCGCAACACAAGAGGGGTGAAGCACCCGCCGTCGGTGCGCCAAGTCGCTTGACCCCACGGTTTCCGGGGCAACGCGCCCATCGGTCCTACCATAGCCAGCGCTGGCCTCGTCGTCAAGGTCGCACACGCTGCGTGGCGCAGCGCACCCGCTAGTGCCGTTTTCAGTCAGACCGTTTCGCGCGACGTTGGGTGGCATGGGTAGGCTCCGACCCGCGAGGGTCGGAGTTTACCCGTGTTCGTACGATCACACGCTATCGCACGGGCAAACTTCGCTCGTGCCTCGCTCAGCCTGCCCAGGCCACCCGCGGACACAACACGAAACGCTCCTACCCAAAACGGCACTTGGCAAGCCTGCCAATCGCCGCGCCCAGCGCCAGCGGTATCAGGGCCATGCCGGCGAACGGTGCCCCCCCACCGCCGCAACACTTGCGTGTGGCCTTGACGAGGTGGACCCCGTCCATCGCCGAGCCAACGAACGCGCGATGCCCCACGATCACCGGCCACCACCCGCGTATCCGTCAGCGCCGCCGAGGTATAAAAGGGCTGATGCCCCTCGGGATGCTCGTAGGTCCACTCGATCTGCCGGGACTGCCACTTGACCGCGAGCACCGGGTTGCCCATCGTGCCGACACGGGCGCGCGGCCCGCCTTCATCAGGAAGGGCGTCGATCTGCCGAGGGGATCAGCTCGATAAACACCGTGTCACCAGGCGGGATCGTCACACGGATGGCCTCGTCGTGGGGCAACGTCTTGGCGGATCGCCACTCGCGGACCGCTCGAACCGCGAACTTCGGTCGTAGTCTCACCTTGGCTACCGCGCTTCGGTCGATCACGACCGGCAGGGTCGGTCGCTTCGTCACGCCGCCGTTATGGATCAGCTCGACGACCCATCCGGTCCGACTTCGGTTGACTTGATACTGCACCGGGTCGCCGTCGACGCCGACGGGCAGGTGCTCCTCGACCAGGCCTGTCAGCCGATCGTGCGAGACGGCCGCCGGTTTGCCCGTTGCGGGATTCGTCCAGGACTCTAGCACCTCGACACGGCCCGTCCCTCGGAGGCGATCGTAGTCGCGCCCGAGCGCCTTGGCGTGACGCGGGTGCAGCAAGAGCGTCGCCCCCTTGCGCAAGGCGCGATGCAGCTCGCAGACGAATCCCGGGTGGAACGTGATCTCCCCGGCCAGCAGGATAACCGGATAGGCGCCCAGGACGGCACCCTTGGCCGAAGACAACAGGACGTCGAACATCTCGCCGTAGGGCGTCGGACGCAGCCACCCCTGCTCGACGTGCTCGATCGGGGTGCCGTGAAAGGCCGAGCCCGGGTAAAGCTGGTGCGCGAACAGGTCGAGGACCTCCTGGTCGGCTGGTGTGATGTCCATGATCCCCCACGGACGCGATCCGTAAGGCTGGTACCCCGCGAAGTGGTCGAGCACGATGGCCACGGGCGTGTAGGGCACCCCGCGGTCGTGGCGGCGCATGAAAGCGAAGACCTCGGCGGCCTTTCGGCCGTGTGACGTGAGCGTCCAGGGAGCTTCCGGACGCTCAAAGAAGATCGCGATGCTGTTCTCCGGCGTCACCATCGCCGTGCCGGCGAACCAGGCGTGGAGCCACATCCGTTCGTACAGGCTCAGCGAATGGCCCGCGTCCAGCCCGCGCGCGTAGTTGCCTTCCATTCGCAACGGACCCGCCGTCGTGCAAGAACCCGCATACCAAGGGCTAACCTGGATGGACCAAGGCCGGCGCCATTGCCGGGAAGCGCCGCGGGCGAAAGCGATCTTGGACTGCGTGTGGGCGATGTTCTCGCCGAGTTCCAGCCCGATCAGCGCAGCGCCCCATTCCGCCGCATACGCCTCGTAGTGGGAATGGCCCGTCACGCTGATGTTGCGTCCCCGCATGTAGCGGTTGCGCGTCAGAAAGTAATCCCTGAGGACCTCGTAGCATTCTCGGCGGCTCGTCGGCTTGGCGTCGTATCCCGCCAGTCCGGCCGGCTTGATGAGGCGTCGGTGCGCCTCGAACGCCTTGGGATCGCGATACACCTGCTTCCACCAGGATTCGGCCGAGGAGAGGTGGTGGAAGTAGTACCCCCACTCGCCGAGCTGGACGCCGCTGAAGACACCGGCTCGGTCGAGAACGCGCAGGGCGGCCTCGTCGGCGTCGCTCAGTCGGGCGCGGCCCTCCTTGACCTGCATGTCCGCATAGCCCGGGTAACAGATGACGGGCCAGCCCACGGTGGCGAGGAACTCGAACAGGGGTTTGCTGGCGGCCCTCGCGGCGGGCCCGGGATCAAAGCCGTTGCCCAGCCCCTTCTCGCGCATCGCAGCCACCAGACCCCGCAGGCCCGCCAGATCGCCCGGGCATCCGTACATCGTGAACGTGAAGCCGTGCCCCGGCATCGGCCGGACTCGCCACGCTCCCCCAGCCATTTCCTCGTAGCCGCGGAATCCCCGAGCCGGCCCGGCGGCTTGCCGTGAGACCGCTTGACCGGCGCGCAACTCGGAGCACGCAACCCCCATCCAAACCGCCAACAACAAGGCGCAACAAGACCCGTGCGCAGACCAAAGCCACCCCTGACGCGGCCACCTTGCATAGGCCGCTCTTGCATACAGTAGGCAGACAGCCATGATGTCGCACCCCTTCTCGCTCAAGAGGCGGCTGCAGGACCCGTGCGAATTCCGCGGGGCATCCGCCTGATCCAACGCTCTCACGAGGCTCCCGTCGGATGCCTTGCGCTCCTATGGTAGCAGAACCGTGCCGAACGGGCGGGGGACCCTCTGAATGATACGTTCTGTCGCGTCCCGACTACAACGAGCGCCGATCCGTTAAGGTCAGGAGGTGACCATCGCTCTCGTGGGTCGGCGTCGCCGCTCCACCCAATCCCTTTTGGCGCCGGCCATCATCACTTGGGTAAGTCTTGTTAGGGGGATGCGGGGAGCTTCGGTCGAAACGGTGGTTGTCACATTGCGCCTTCGCCGATATATGAACAGGAGCCCTGGGCATCTTCAGGAACGGCAGCCGGAAAGAGCGTCTGTCGGAGGGGGGATCGGCCGTCGTTCGACGAACCCTCTCGCCGAGGCGTCTGGGCGCAGATGTGCTTCTCGGGGCATTGCTGGAAAGGACGGCCAGCGGATGTCGCGTTCGGACGTGTCTGAGCAAGTCACGCTAGTCCTTGCGAGGGAAAGCGCCGCGGTCGAATCGCGTTCGGTCGCCGGGGGAACGGCGGCCTTCTTCTCCGCTCGCGCTCCCAACAAGGACTCCCCGAACGAAGACGGCGCGGTCATCATCCCGTGCGGTCCTACCCGCGGCGTTCTGGCGGTGGCAGACGGCATGGGCGGTCAGTTGGCCGGCGAGGAAGCCTGCCGGCTTGCACTGAGCGAGCTCGCGGACGCCGTTCAGAGCTCTGTGGCTGCCAATGGGTCTCTTCGGGCTGGGATTCTGGACGGCATCGAACGCGCCCACGAGGCCATCAGAGACCTCGGAGTCGGTGCAGCGGTGACACTGGCCGCTGTCGAGGTAGAGGATGGCTGCATCCGGCCGTACCACGTCGGGGATTCGATGGTCTTGGCTGTCGGCCAGAAGGGAAAGGTCAAGCTCCAGACGGTCTCCCACTCTCCCGTGGGGTACGCCGTCGAATCGGGCTTGTTGAGCGAAACCGATGCCCTGCACCACGAGGATCGGCATCTGGTCTCAAACGCTGTTGGCTCCGATGGGATGCGTATCGAAGTGGGGCCGGTACTCAGACTCCGTTTACGTGATACGGTCGTGCTGGCCAGCGACGGCCTCTTTGACAATCTGCACACGGACGAGATCGTTGAGCAGGTCCGCAAGGGCCCATTGCTTCGAGCCCTCCGCTCTCTTGTCGGTGCGTGTGATGAACGCATGTGCCATCCCACCGAAGGCGTTCCCTCCAAACCTGACGATCTTACCTGTGTCGTTTTCCGCCTGGATAAGGCGGCTGATGGCAACACGCGAAAGACACCGCGTCAGGAAAGTCGGTAGCCTGCCGTAAGATCCTAGTTGGCCATGACAGAGACCACTTGCCGAAACGGAAGCGGGAGCTCCTGTCATGGCGTCCCAAGAGGCCCGGCGACTTCGCCAAGGCACTCCCACAACCGGGCGTGTTAACTCCGCTGCAGGGCTCGTATCGAAGCTGGGATGTCTATACGCCGCCGCCGCCGTTTGGGGGGTGGGTAGTACTCCAGGCGCTGGAGATCCTGGACGGTGCGCGGGCTGAGCAGCTCGCCCCCGTCAGTCCCAATCGCGTGGTCTGGCTGCTCCTTGGCAACTAACGGATTCTGCCTGAGGTAGTCCCGACACAGCCGGTGCCGCTCCCAACCTTCGGTACCCACCTGGAACATGTGGACGTGGATGATGCAGCGGCCCGCATGATCACGGGTGAGCTAAATCTCCCGCTCCCATTCTACCCCGCTCAGATCTGCTCGCCACACTCCGGGCACCGTGGCTCGGTGATGCCCCGCAGGATGTAGTCGCACTTGCGGCAGCGGGTCTCATTCTCCCCCTGCATCGGGCCAAAGTACCGGGTGAGAAGACCGTGACCACCGGAGACGAATCGCCGGGTCGGCGATCGCTGCCGAGCCAAAGCCTACGCCAAGTGTATCGAGCGAGTCTGCAAGAAACACGACATCCCACACGGGTCGCCCAATCAGCTACGGCACAACGTAGCAACACGACTTCGCAAGGAACGCGGCCTGGACGTGGCCCAGGTTGTTCTTGGGCATGCCTGGGCCGACGTTACTCAGACCTACGCCGAAGTCGATCTGAGGAAGGCGGTCGACGTCATGGAGAAGGTTGTGTGATGGAAACAGAAAGGGCCAAACGGCGCGCCAACATGGGAAACAGGGACTCACACGGGTTGTGCAAGTCCCTGTCCACCAACAGCGGGCGAAGGGATTCGAACCCTCGAC
>CAYOGX010000041.1:0-12052 GCA_964403235.1 uncultured Planctomycetales bacterium
ACTCCGACAGATCGTGACCAATCTGCTCAGCAATGCCGCCAAGTTCACCGACGCTGGCCACATCGAGGTCCGGGCTCGTGCGGAAGACGGGTCGTTGCTGATCGAGGTAGAGGATACGGGGATCGGAATCGCCGCTGAAGACCTGTCCAAGATGTTCGGGGAGTTCCAGCAGGTCGACGCGTCCAGCACGCGGCGGGCAGGGGGAACCGGTCTGGGACTCGCGATCTGCCGCAAGCTCAGTAACGTGATGGGCGGAGACGTCACGGTCACCAGCACGCCGGGGGTCGGATCGTGCTTCACGGTCACGCTGCCGATGGTTGGCGCGTCGCGCGCACGAAGGCGCCCCCGCCCGGTTACGCGCGACGGTGCTGCGATCCTCTATGCCGCCGCGGAGGCGGCCGACCGGCGTCTCCAGCACGTGCTGGATCGTCTCGTCCCACGGTTTGATATCAACCCGAGAATCGAACGTACGGCTGACGCGAGGCACGCAATCGAGCGCTGCCAGGAGCATCCCCACCAGAGGGTCTGGATCGATCCGTTCTGGACCGATGCGATACGGCTCCTGACTGAGATCAAGACGCATCGTACCACCGCCAGTGCCCGGGTCGGGTTGCTTGGCATCTCGAACGACCGCTGTGCGTTGGTCGTACCCGATGACTACATCGTCCAGCCCACCGGGAAGAACACGCTCCGCCGTGTCGTCGTCGGCGAGTCAGGTTCATCTCCCTGCCGGGTGCTCCACCTTGCAGAACATTCTTCCCAGAATGACTACCTCCACGGCATGCTGGCCGAGTTCCCCGACGTGACGGTTACCGAAGCGGCGTCGGCTCAGGAAGTACTCGATCGGATCTCGCAAGGTAGCGTGGACGTGGTCCTGTTCTCGCTTGTCGATCCGCAGGCTGAGGGGTTGAAGCTGGCCCACCGGTTCCCGTGCGACCCCGCAGGCGCGGTCCCCAGACTCCTGGCCGTGATCCCGAGAGAGCCGACGCAACAGGCCGTGCTCGACCTCCGAGCCGCCTTCGAGTCACACCTGGCGCAATGCGGGGAGCCACTGTCGCAGGGCCTGCTTCGATGGCTTGGCATGATTATCGTCCCGGCCAATCCGGGCCGTGACGCCGATTCCGGCAATCACGGCTCTGACGCGGCCCGGATGCGCGGCGTGGCCGTGAGCGACTGAACGGGCAACCGGATCGGAGGACATCACGGGGCCGAGTGACAGGCTCGGGATCCCGGGGGCCGGTGATTTGCGGGAACAGATCAGACGGGTAATCGTCCATCCGACGGTGAACGGGGACAGAAGACCGGCATCGACCGGCTTCGATCATCGGGCCGTATAGGCGATGTCGTCGAAGTAGATCTCCACGAAGTGCCCGCCCCGGTGCCAGCTCACGAAACCGAAACGATCGAAGGCGGCATTGCCTTTCCGCGCTTCCACTTTCAGGTCCATGGAGACCGAGTGTCCGTCGAGGGTCATGACGATACGTCCGCGTCCTTCGTTGGCCCGGGGATCGTAGCGGAGTGTCCAGTCGTGCCCCTTGCCGTCGGGACGAATGATCGGACCGCTGCCCATGACGCCCTTAACATCATCGGACGTGCCGTAGGCCGGTCGGACGTAGTGCCCGATCCGGCTGGGCCCCTCGATGAAGATCCCGAGGAAATTCGGCGGCGGCGCGCCGATGTACGTCAGCGAATTGAACCACCCGACCAGGATACCGCTGTCGGACGACGCGGCGCGGAGACACACCTTCCCGGAGGCGCTGAGTTCCCAATCGAGCGACAGCGGCCCAATCGGCGCGCCGTAGTAGCCGGCGTTCTGCGGGCGCGTGCTCTCGATCCGCCACATCACGCCGCCCACCTCGCCCGGTTTCCCCCCGGCATGGCTGGTCTTTCGGTGGCCGAAGTCGTGGTGGGGACGGACGACGCGCTCCTCGAACCGGATGCGGTTGCCGCGGCCCTCCCATCCGGGGTCAGCGGAGAAGTCCTCTCTCGCGCCGTCGATCGCCAGGTCGTCGAGCCAGGGGGTGATGCAGTCTCCGGAGATCTGCACGTTCATGATGCCAAAGCGGTCGAAGACGGCGCCTTCTGTCTTGTGCCCGGGCTTAAGCGCCGCCTTGTAGACCTTTCCGTCAAGCGTGAACGTGATCTCGCCCGCCCCGTCGGCACCGCCCGGATTGTAGTCGAGCGACCAGGTGTGCGGCTTGCCGTCGGCAAGGAACATCGGCGTCTTGGTCGTTTGATACCGCCCTTCAAAGGTCGTCCCACCGCCGGTCTTCCATGTCTGCGTGCCGTACTCGAAGAAGACGCGGAACTTGCCGGCCTCGCCGTCGATCCGGAAAGCCAGGGAGTTGGGCGTCCGCCACCCGCGCGAAGCGCTGTTGAACCAGCCGATGAGCACGCCGCTGCCGCCCGCGGATCGGGTCACCGAGAACTTGCCGCGCGCCCGCAGGCGGTCGTTCAACGTGCGGATCGGGATCTTCTTGGCGTACACGGCCGGCGTCGGCGATCGGCACACCCGCCCGCCGATCTCGCCCGGCTCCCCACCGGCGTGACGGGTCGCGCTGAACCCGAAATCCTGGACCTTGACCACGCATGCCGACGGGTCGGCGACGTTCCTCCTGCCTTCCCACCCCGGGTCCCGCGAGAAGTCTTCGCGAACCCGGCCAGGATCCGTCTGAGCCCGGACGGGGTCGACCGCCATGAGTAGTGACACCGTCCACACAAGCTGAGCCGTCGCGATCCGAACGAGACCGCCCGCACTGTTGCGCGAGCAACGTCGACCGCCGCCCCGAACGCGATCTTGTCCGGTCATCGTCGATGGGTCGGGTCCGCCGATCGGACCCGCGAAGCTCGGCAACGCCATGTCCAGCCCTCCGCCGATGCTCGATCGTCACGAGACACGCCAAACGAAAACGCCGGGAACCCGGAGGATTCACCGGCCTGACGCTTGCGGCGGCGCCAGGTCCACCAGCGAGATCGCCTCGGCATACGCCAACTTGCCCGTATAGCCGTCGTGGAAGCGGACCACGACCTGCGGCGAGTCGTAGGCGACCCACTGATACCCCGGCTCCTTGGAGCGCCCTGACTTCAGGACGTTGTTGACTTGCACCACCGCGTAGTAGGTGCTGTGCAATCGCGTGTAGTGCACGTTGTCGGGGAAGCCGGCGACCCACTTGATCTTGACCCGACGGCCGGCTGAGTCGTACCACCCGCCGAAGGGGGGCTTGCCGGCCACACCGATTGGGTGAGCTGCCGAATTCATCGGCCCGCACATGAACTCCCAGACGTTGTCCGTCACCTGCACCGAAAACGAGTTGTGTACGTCGCCGCTCAGGATCAACACCGGCTTGTCGAGCGCGTCGAAGGCCTCGAGCAGCAGCTCCCGCTCGTGCAGAAACCCCACGAACGAGTCGCCCTTGGGATCAAGCCCCCGTCCGACATGGTAGCCGGTGTGCGGCAAGGTCCACGGCACGCTGGAAACCACGAAGACGAATTGGGCTTCGGTGCGCTTGACGCCGCGGATCAACCACTCGCGTTGACGCTTGCCCAGCATGAACTGACCGGGATAGCGCTGCCGCTTCAGCTCGAACTTGCCGCGTTCGCCGCGCGCGTCGATCGCGAAGAAGTGGCAGTTGCCGACCTGCCAGTCGTAGTAATGGTGGGTGCCGATCGAATAGTGGGTCCTCCCGCCGGCTCGGAATCTCGGCCGCGCCCGGAGCCGGTGCTCGTCGATCACCTCGACCAATCCGTAGACGCCGGCGTTCTTGTCGCGGCGGGGCACCATGATCGTGCTGACCTTGGTGGGGTCGAGCTTCGAGAAATCGGCCTGCGGATCGGTCAGCACGTTGCCGTTCGCCTCGACGGTCGCGGTTCCGAACCGAAGCGGTCCGCGGTCCGGCCCGGCGAAGTTCGCCCAGCCCGCGTACTCGTACCAGACGCGATACCCCTCGTCGCGGTCGCACCACGATCCCTTGCCCAGGCCCACCTGCCCGGTGCCCTGCTCACCGGACAGCTCATGGTCGTCGATCGTGAACAGCGCTGGCACGTAGCGGAACAGGTTCGACATCGACCGGCCGCGCCGCATGTACAGCTTGTAGTTGCTCCGGTAGCCCGCCAGCGTGCCGTCGCGGAGCTCTTCGTAGATGTAGTCGCCGTTCATGATGTGGAACATCACTTCGTCGGCGTGGTGTTCGTACAGCCGCCGGAACGAGGCTGGACTGCCGTAATGGCCACCGCTCTTGATCGGATCTTGGCACGCGCCGCAACCGATCGAGAAGCAGACATTGAGCCGTCCCCTCGGGTTGAGCGCGTCGCGATACGAGTTGGCGTCGGGCAGTGTGCGAAACGCCGGCCAGGGCCGGTCGAAGTCCATCCGCGTGTCGGCCAGCCGGTCGTCGATGACGATGCCGTAGAAGTAGCGCGTGTCGGGCTTCAGGCCGGTCAGATCGACCACGCCCGTGTTGTCGTTCTCGGCGATCGTTTTTCCGGTGACGCCCCGACCATGCACGGTCAATGGAAGCCGCGCGTCGCAGACGACGCGGAATGGGGTCGCCTTCTTCGTGCGTACCCAGATGCGCATCGACGTCGCCGCCGGCCGGCCGAGCATCGGCCCGTGTGTCAATCCGCTCGACTGATACGGCACGACGTGGTTGGCGACCGGGTCGGGCCAGCCGTCCCGGGCTTGCGCGTGGGCGGAGCTCCGGGTCGCCATTGCCGTAACGATGAATAGCGCAGCGTGACACAGGGGCGATAAACGTCCTGAAATCGGCATCGTGTGGCTCCACACGGGGTATTGCCCCGCAAGCGACTGACGTGTGACCTGCTCGGTACCCTTGCTTGCTCTCGGTCCGATTGTAGCCAGTCTCGCACTCAACCGCATCCAGGGATCGCAACCAGCCCCTTCCGACCGCCGGACAGCTGACCAACGCGAACGCGCCGTTTGATTCCAGCGCGCTGTTGCCATATCTTCACCGCGCGTCGACCTGCTGGGTGTCTCGGGCGCGCGACGGCCCTATGCGGACTGTGCATGTCAGCGAAGACAAGAGCCATTTGCGCTTCGCCTTCGATCACGTTCGCCGAAAAGGCGTCCACATTGGCGCATGATCCCCGTCGGGCCTCGGGACAGAACGGTGACATCGATACCGAACCGGTATAACGGCCCGCAAGACGGATACGTGAGGCATTGGCCGTGAGCTCGAGAGAACAAGCGTCCTCTCGCGAGAACCTCCTCGTCACAGGTCCACCGGGAATCGGCAAGACCACGGTGATGGTGGCGTTGGCGGAGCGACTCTCAGACCGCGTCATCGCCGGCTTCCATACGGCCGAGATCCGTCAGGCCAAACGGCGAGAGGGGTTCCGAGCCACCACGTTCTCCGGCCATCAGGGGGTCTTGGCCCACGTCCGCTTCTCGAGCCGGCATCGGGTGGGCCGGTACGGCGTGGACGTCGCCGGCTTCGAGCAGCTCGTCCTGCGGGAGCTTGCCCGGCCCTGCGACATCCTCCTGATCGACGAGATCGGGAAGATGGAGTGCTTCTCCCCCAGATTCGTGACAACGGTGCAAGGGCTTCTCGATGGCCCGACGCCCGTCGTGGCCACCGTGGCCGTCCGAGGCGGCGGATTCATATCCGAGGTGAAGGCCAGACCCGACGTGCAGATCTGGAACGTGACGAGAGCGAATCGAGACGCATTGCCCGACCGCCTGGCCAGAGCGCTGACACCGGCGTAGCATCGGGGCCCTTCGCGCACCGCTTCCTGTCGGCCGTTGGCATCGTACCTGATCCTCTTTCTCAGGAGGCGACGGCGCGGTCGGCGACCTCGGCGGGAGCCGGCGCCTGATCCTCGCCAGCGCGGCGCCCCAGCAAGCGGAGCAGTCCAGCCTTGGCGCCCAGCGTCAGGCTGAACAGGGACGGAACCAGGAAAAGCGTGAAGAACGTCGAGACCAACAGCCCCCCGATCACCACGCTGCCCAGCCCGCGATACAGCTCGCTGCCCGCGCCAGGGAACAGCACCAGCGGCAGCAACGCCAACACCGTCGTCGAGGTCGTCATGAAGATGGGCCGGATCCGCGTCGCGACGCTCTCCAGCACGGCCCGCTGGGTGGCCATGCCCTCGTCGCGCATGTGATTCAGCGCCTGGTGCACGATCAGGATCGCGTTGTTGACCACCGTCCCGATCAAGATCACGAACCCCAGCATCGTCAGCACGTCTAGCGGCTGAAGGACGAACCGGTTCAGCACCCACAACCCACCGAACCCGCCCACCGCGCCCAGTGGGACGGACAAGATGATGACGAACGGGTACAACCACGACTCGAACAACGCCGCCATCAGCAGGTACGTGATCAGCAGGGCCAGGATGACGTTGAACCGCAGCGCTAGCCATGTCGCTCGCAGCTTGTCGGCCGTCCCGCTCAGGTTGATCTGGTACTGTCGCCCCAGCTCGCCGGACGCCATCATGGGTTGGATGATCTGGTCGGTGATGCGGTTCATGGCCTCTTCCAGGGGGATTTCCGCCGGCGGGGTGACCTGGATGGTGATGGCGCGCTGACGTTCGCGGTGGTTGATCTCCTCGGGCCCGGTGCTGAACTCGACGTCCGCCACGGCCGCCAGCGGCACCAAATCGCCCGTGGGCGTGACGATCGGCAACTGGGCCAAGTCCTGCGTTCGATCGGCGAACCCCGGCTGACCGATGACCGTCAAATCGATCTTGTCCCCGCCGATAAAGTAGTCCGACGCATAGGCCCCATCCACCAGGGCGTTGACGGCATAGCCCAGATCGACGTTGGTCACGCCCATGTCGGCGGCCATCTCCAGCTTGGGCTTCACGTGCAGCTCGGGGTTGGACAGGTCCAGGCTCGGTCTGGGAAACGCCTGGCATCCGGGCACGACCGCCAGGACCTGACCCATGACGCGCTGGCCCAGCTTGATCAGCTCGACGAGGTCCGGCCCGGCGATCTCGACGTCGATGTTTCGCCCGGCGCTCATGCCGCGCTCGAACAGGCTCGACTGTTTGGCGACGACGAACGTGCCGGGGATCATGCCGCCGACCTCCCGGATCAGGGGCACCAACTCGCCCGCGCGCAACATATCGGCCGCACGCATGCCCATAAACGCCCGCCGGCCGTAGGCGACGAAGAAGAAGTCGCGGATCACGGGGTAGTCGAGCTGCTCGGCCTCGGAACTGCCCGGGTCCACGTCCCAGTAGCGCCTGGTGTCGTCCTCCATCCGCTCGCCCATGGCCAGGAGCTGATCGATGTTGTAGCCCGGTGGGGGCAGCATCACGCCGTACACCATGTTGCGGTTGCCGGTGGGCAGGTACTCCACGTCCGGCATCGTCACATAGCTCAGGAACAACGCCGCCCCGACGGCACCTACGACCAGGCCCAATCTCCGGAACACACCGCGTTGCAGCCAGGCATTGATCGCCAACGCCGCAGCCACGAACCCCTTGCCGAACGCGTCGACCGGCCGGATCAGCATCCGCAGCGCCCCACCCGCGTGAGCAACGTCAGCCTGTACGTCCCGCTCGCGCTTGCGAAGAATCCGCGACGCCGCAGTGGGAATCACCGCCACCGAGACGAGCAGCGACAGCCCGACCGCGCCGCTGATGGCCAGCGCAATGTCACGGAACAACTGACCCGCCTCTTCCTGAACGAACAGCACGGGCAGGAAAACCGCCAACGTCGTCAGCGTGGACGCGCCCACCGCGCCCCAGACCTCCTTGGCCCCGCGGACGGCCGCCGTGACCACGTCTTCGCCACGCTGGTAGTGCCGATAGATGTTCTCCAGCACCACCACCGAGTTGTCCACCAACATCCCCACCGCGAAGGCCAGACCCGCCAGGCTGACCACATTCAGAGAACGGCCCAGCAGGTTCAGGATCAGAAACGTGCCGATGATGCTCGTCGGAATCGCCAGCCCGATCACCAAGGTCGACCGGCCACTCCGCAGGAACAGCAGCAGCACGGACACCGCGAGGAGCCCGGCCAGGAAGATGTTGTTCTTGACCAGCCCCACGGCTGAATAGATGTAGTCCGTCTCGTCGTAGACCTGCGTCAACTGCAACCCGCGTTGCTTGAGGACCCCCTCGTTCAGCTCGGCGACGGCCTTGCGGAGCCCGGCCATCACGTCCAGCACGTTCGCGCCCGTCTCGCGCTGGGCGTTCACGGCGATGGCGGTCGTGCCGAACCGCCGGACCAACCCGGTCGGCTTCTTGTAACCCAGCCGCACGTCGGCCACGTCCCTGACGTAGACGGGCGCGTCGTTGCGATAGGCGACGATCACGTTCTCCACGTGCTCGGGGCTGCGGAACTGGCCAAGCGTGCGGACCACGTAGCGGCGCTTGCCCTCCCAGAAGTCGCCGCCCGACGTGTCCTTGTTCTGCCCGCGCAGGGCCAACCGCAAATCCTTGATCGTCAGTTGCCGCGCCGCCAGCCGCTGCGGATCGACGACGACCTGCATCTCCTCGAGCCGTCCGCCACGGACGCCGCAGTCCGCCACGCCCGGGACCCGCTCGAACCTCGACTCGATGAAGTCCTCGGCAAACCTGCGGAGCTTGGGCACGTCGACGTACGGCGGCAGCAGCGCGTTAACCTCGGCGTGGTCCTTGGCCAAATCGCGCAATCGCAGCATCGCCAGCCCCGCACTGTGCGCGCGGGCGACCCGCTCGATCGCCTCGCGGAGTTCGGGATGCTCCCGTTGGAACGCGACCAGGGCCTCGTCGGTCGGGAGACGCTGGCTCAGGATGAACCACGCGATCGGCCGATCCGATACGTCCGACGTGTAGATCACCGGCTCGTCGGCGTCTTCGGGGTATTCCGAGACCTGCTGCAGACGGGTGTTGACCTTCAGCAGGGCCTCGCGCATGTCCGTGCCGACCAGGAACTCAAGCGTGATCTGTCCCCGGGAGTCGTAGCTCGAGGACGTCATCTTGGTCATGCCCTCGACGCCCTTGAGCTCCTCCTCCTGCTCCTGGACGATCTCTCGCTCGACTTCCTGCGGGCTTGCGCCGGGCCAACGCGTCGAGACGCTGATCGTCGGCTGCTGCACCTCCGGGACGAGCTGCATCGGCATGCGGAATACCGCGATGAGCCCGAACAGCGCGACCAGCAACACGCCGACGGAGACCTTGACGGGATTACGGACGAACCATTCGATGAGTTGCATGGTCGAATCACCCACCCGGCCGGATACCCGGCCCGGTCATTTCCCCTCGGACGCCGATGCCCGCGTCGTCGTCTTGGCCTGGCCGAACCTCTCGGGCCGCAGGCGCTCGGCGATGGTCACCTCTTGCCCGACACCCAGCCGCTCGTTGCCCCGGACCACCACCTGCTGGCCGAGCTTGAGCTGACCACTGACTTGGATCAATCCCTGTGACGCGATCCCCAGAACCACCGACACCGGCCGAACCTTGCCCTTGCCCGGGTCGTCACCGTTTGCATCGAAGACGTAGACGGTGGGCGTCGGGCCGCCCAGGACCAGGGCGTCCTTGGGCACGAGCAGCGCCTTGGCGTTTCGGCCGACCGGCAACGTAACCCGCGCGAACATGCCCGCCTTGAGCAGAATGCCCCCTGCCATTTCCTGGTTCTTCAGCTGGACCTCCACCGGGAAACTCCGCGACCGCGTGTCCGCCTGCGGGACGATCAGCGCGACGTGGCCGGTGAACGTCCGACCCGGCAGCGCGCCGAGCGTGACCCGGGCCTCGGTGCCCACCCGCAGGTATCGCACGTAGTCCTCGAGCACCAGCACCCGAACGTCCACCGTGTCCAGCTCCGCCAGCTCGACCACGGGATCTCCCGTTGCCAGCCACTGACCGACCTCGGTGTGCTCGGTCACCACGTACCCGTCGAACGGGGCGACGATGGTGTGTCGCTCGATTTGGTCTTGCAGCCGACGGATCTCCTCCTGCTGGGACTGCACGCGTGCGCGGGCCTGGGCGATCTTCTCCTTGCGGGGCCCGGCGACGACCAGGGCCAGCCCGGCCTTGGCTTCCTCATGGGCCTGGACCGCCTGATCGTGGGAGGACACCGCCAGGTTCACCTCGTCCTCCGCCGCCTGGTTCTCCTTATACAGACGCTGGTACCGATCGAGTCGCGTTTCCGTCAGCGTCATTAGCGCCTTGGCGCTGAGCACACGTGCGCGGGCCTGCGTGATCTCCTCGGGGCGGGACCCGTTTTCCAGCTCGGCCAGCTCGTGCTTACGAAGCTCGAGCTCGGCCCGCGCGGCCGCCAGATCGATCTCGAGCGTCTGGGTCCGCAGCCGCGCGAGCGGCTGGCCCCGCTTGACCCGGTCGCCCTCGTTGACGGGAAACGCGACGACGCGCTCGGCCACCGCGCTGCCGATGATGCTGATCCGCTTGGGCATGACCGTGCCGACGAACGTCTGGCCGGACGCCACTTCACGCTGAACCACCGGACAGACAGAAACAGGCGTCGGGCCCTGCTGCGCACGGCCAGATCCGGCCGCAGCGAGAACGATCCCCACGCCGATCCAACACGCGTTCCGGCCGCCACCGAGCTGCCGCGCCACGCACTGCCGAACATAAATCAGGAGTCCTCGCATAACGTCCTCACCCACTGCCAGTCTGGTTCAACCCCGCGCATGCCCAACCCAAAGCCGCGCGCACACTCACACCTACATCATACATGGAAACGCGCGCGTTCACCACACGACCGCCGGACGCTCGCGCGTCGCATCAGTCCTCGTCGGGCACCATATCGATCGCGTCGGCGGGACACTCAGTCGCGCACACGCCGCACCCCTTGCAGTAACGATAGTCGATCACGGGCGGGCTGCCTTGCGCGATGACCGCGTCGGGACAGTACATCCAGCAGAGCTGGCAAGGGCGCGGCTTGTCCCGGCAGGTCAGGCATCGTTTCGGATCGATGACGGGCCGCTGGCTCCGCCAGGTGCCGGTCTGGCCAGCCTCGCCCTCAACGGGCGGCGAGACGCCGATCATCGGCGGGGGCTTGTCGGTCATCGTATCTCCCCCGGCTCGCGGACGATGGTCCGATCGTACGCCATCCTGGCCGCCTGCGCGTTGCGCTCGCCCGCCTTGGCGCCGAACTTGGCCTGGATAGCGGCCATCATGTTCTCGATCGTCACCAGCCCCGTCGTGCGACACAGGGCACCCAGGATGGCGGTGTTGACGACCACCGACCCGGCTGCGACCAGGCCCATCTCCTGCGCGGCCGCGGTCGCGTCGGCCAGCCCGACTCGAAGCGACTTGGCGAACCGCGCCGCCGCCTGGCCGGCAGCGGTGTTGATCACCACCGTCCCGCCCGGCCGGATGCCCTCGGTCACGTCGACAACCTCCAGCAGCGTCTCGTCGAGGACGACGACGATATCCGGGTTCGTCACCTGGCTGCGGCGGAGGATGGGCTGCGAATCGATCCGCGTACTGGCGATCACCGGCGCGCCGCGTCGCTCGGCCCCGAAGCTGGGCGCGGCCGCCACACCCGCGTAGTCTTCGTACAGATAGGCCGCCTCGGCCAACAGCGTCGCCGCCGTCACCGCGCCTTGCCCGCCACGGCCATGCCAACGAATCTCGAACAACGCGCTCTCCCAACAGATCGGCAGGAATGGACGCCACGTGCCCACACCCTACCTGGGCCCGGCCCGCGACGACCCGATCAGGCTGGTTCGGTCTCTCCATAGTAGCCGCACCGAGACCCCCCTTCAATCCGAACCGTCTTGACGCCGAGCCCACCAGGCATCACCCTAAGGGCATAGGGGCCCGGCGACGGGCGTGCGCAAGGGCGGCGTGATCGGCGAAAGGGGTCGTGTCATGAGCAAGGGTCTTCGTGGCTACGTTCCGGCGATTACTTGGGGGTGCGTGGCGCTTGGCGTCGTGCTGGGAACGCACGTCGCCCGGGCCGCTCCCGACAACTCGGCGCTTGCGCGCGAGCTGGTAAAAATGGCGGGCAGGTCGCACGGCGTCTGCGCCGTGCTTGGCTGCGGCGATGGGGCGCTTCTGGTGGCGCTCGCGCGCTCCAGCGATTTCCTGATCCACGCGCTGGACCCGCAACCCGACGCGGTGGCAGCCGCGCGCAAGGTTG
>CAYOGX010000042.1:0-12041 GCA_964403235.1 uncultured Planctomycetales bacterium
TATCAATACGATCCGGCCGCCAACGCGTGGAAACCGATTCGGCGATTGCCGTTTCCCGTGCTTGCGGGACATGCGATTGCGCTGGAGGACCGGTACATCCTGCTGATGGGCAGCGCCGACTACCGCACCTACCGCGTGGGCAAGGCCAAGGGAAGACAGGACCCCTTCTGGCTCGGGTACGGGGATCGGGTCTTGTGCTACGACGTCGAGCGAGACAACTACGCCCATGTCGGCGTGATGCCGTATGGCGTGGCCACCTCACACTGGGTCTGCGACGGCAAACGTCTCTACGGCTTCGGCGGCGAGCCGGCTCACGGCTACAACCAGAACACCGAAAACGTCCTACAGATCGGTACCATTCACATGACGCGCTGAGGCGCCGGGTGGCCGCTACTCGTAGCGGTACTTGACGATCCATGGGTCCTTCGTCTTGGTCTGCCAGGCCTTCAGCCGCGCGCGGAGCTCGTCGAGCACCTTCCGATGCGCAGGGTCGCCGACCAGGTTCTTCACCTCGCCCGGATCGGTCCGCAGGTCGTAGAGCTCCTCTCTCGGTCGATGGACGTAGGCATCGACCGTCCGGGGCCCATACGTGGTGGCCTTGGTTTTCAGGACCTCCTGCCAGGTGGGTGACGCGTACAGATCGGACGCGAAGGGATAGTCCAGCTTGTGGGCGAGATTGAGGATGTACTTGTACTCGCGCGTGCGGATGACGCGCGTCGGATAGTACATGGTGATCTCGTGAAACGTGTGGGAGGCGAAGACGGTGTCCCAGCCCGCGGGATGCTCCTGGTCGAGGACGCCCAGGAAGGATCGTCCGTGCAGCCCGGGCGGCGGGTCGGTCCCGGTCCACTCGAGGATCGTCGGCACCAGATCGACCCAGGAGACCATCGCGTTGTTGGTCCGCCCGCCTTTCTTGACGGTCGGCGAGCGGACGATCAGCGGCAGATGAATACCGGGATCGTAGAGGGTGGTCTTCGCGCCGGGGAAGGCCGGTCCGTTGTCACTGATGTAGATGACCATCGTGTTGTCCGCGGCGCCGGCGTCGGCCAGGGCGTCCAGGACCATCCCCACGCCGGCGTCCATCCGCGAGACGGCGCGGCAGTACGACACCAGTTCCTTGCGGACGGTCGGCGTATCGGGGAGGTAGCGCGGTACGACCATGTCCTCGGGTCGATACGTCACGGTCGACAGGTCCTTGGGCTTGGTCTCGTCCCCGAACCCGACGCGTGACCGATGGGGGTCGGAAAAGCCGACGACCAGCAGGAACGGCTTGTCCGGCTCGGCCGTCAGAAACGTTCGGGCCGCTTTGGCGATGCCCGGGATGTTCCGCCCGCCCACCTTGATGACGTCGAAGGGATACACCGACGCGGGCTGGACGTGGAACTTGGCGATGATGGCCGTGCGATAGCCGCGCCCCCTCAGCACCGCCGGGAGCGACTTGACGTGTGCGTGGGTGTGGAAGTTGTGGTAGGCGTGCTGGTGCCCGTACTGGCCGTTGGCGTGATTAAACAGGCCGGTGTAGATGACGGATCGGCTGGCGCTGCACGAGGCCACCGTGGCAAACGCGTGGGTGAACCGGACACCCTGCGCGGCAAGCCGATCGAGGCTGGGCGTCTTGATCACCGGATGGCCCCAGCAGCCGAGCTCGAGCCCATGATCGTCCGAGACGAGCAACAACACGTTCCGCTGGCGGGCCGGGCGATCGGCAGCCGCCAGGATGTCGGGCCCCAACAGAAACGCAGCCATAGCGGCTGCCCAGAGTCGGCCGATGCCGTTCATGTCCTGTTCCTCCATATGACCCCGCGCCACTCGCGCCTCGCCCCGACATCTTAAGCGCTGCGAACGTCCGTCTCAAAGCCGAGGCCGCACGACTTGACTTGGGTGCGGGGCGCCCGGATAAGGGGCGGACTGGAACGTATCTCACCTGGAGGCAGTCCTATGCGCGGAATGAGGCGACTGGCGATCCCACTGTGCGTCCTTGTATTGGGGTGGACGTGGACATGGGCCCGGGCCGCTGGGGTGACGAAGGATGGACGAGGCCCGGCGCCCGAGTACCGGCAGGTATCGGCCGAGCTGGTTCGTGCCCGCGATGGGCTGGGCAACGTCCTGGCGAAGCTCAAGGCAGGCAAGGAGGTCCGCATCGCCTACCTCGGTGGCAGCATCACGGCCCAAAACGGCTGGCGGCCGAAGACGCTGGTGTGGTTCCGAGAGATGTTCGGCAAGGCGAAGGTCCAGGAGATCAACGCCGCCATCGGTGGGACGGGTTCGGACCTGGGCGTGTTCCGGCTGAAGCAGGACGTGCTCGACCACCGGCCCGACCTGCTGTTCGTCGAGTTCGCCGTCAACGACGGCGGCGCCTCGCCCGAGAACATCTGGCGGGGGATGGAGGGCATCGTCCGCAAGACGTGGCGACACGATGCGACGACTGACATCTGCTTCGTCTACACGTTCCGCATGGGGTTCCAGGATGATCTGGACCGGGGGTTGTGTCCCCGGTCGACGTCGGCGGACGAATTGCTGGCCGATCACTATGGCATCCCTTCGATCAACGTGTCGCTTCGGATCGCGCAGTTGGCGCGCGAGGGCAAGCTCTTGTTCAAACCGAAGGTGGACCCGAAGACCAAGAAGCACCTGGCGGTGCCGGCGGGGATGATGCTGTTCTCCAACGACGGCGTCCACCCGCTCGACGCCGGGCACGAGGTGTACCGCGACGTGATCGCACAAGCGATCACGAAGATGATGGAGACGTCCCGGCCGGGGGCACATGCGCTCAAGCCCCCATTCATCGCCGACAACTGGGAACAGGCCGCCCTGGTCCGTTTGAAGCGCGAGATGCTGAGCTCGGGCTGGCGGAAGATGGACCCGAAGCGGGGGCTGGGCGGGCGGTTCCACCGCCGCATGCCGGAGCTGTGGGAGGCGACCGAGCCGGGCGAGACCATCACGTTCAAGTTCAAGGGGACGCTGGCGAAGCTGTACGATCTGGTCGGCCCGGACGGAGCGCAAGTGGTGTGCACCGTCGACGGCAAGTCGAGCCCGCCCCGGCCGCGGTTCGACCACTATTGCAGCTATCACCGGATCGCCACGCTGCCCGTGGCCTCGGGCCTGGCGGTCGCGGTGCACACGGTCAAGATCGAGATCCATCCCGAGCAGCCGGATCGCACCTCGGTGGTCAACCGCGAGAAGCACAAGAAGGGGTTCGATCCGGCCAAATACGACGGCACGTGCCTCCGTGTGGCGGGGATCATGCTGATCGGTGAGCTGGTGGAGTAGGGTCCACCGTGCAGACCGTTCCGGCTCGCCGGTGCGGCGGCTGTGCCTGCCGGTCGCTATGGACTGTGGCAGCGTCGGGCGTGTAGACTGACGGGCCGGAATTGGCAAGGTTATTGTGGAGAGCCCAAGAATGATCAGGAACTGCGTGTGGATGGTCGGCTGTCTTGCGCTGTTGGTTTCGGGCTGCGAGGATTCGAAGAGCAAGGCGCCAACCAAGGAATCGGCTCGGCCAGGCGAGGGACCAGGTGCGCCAGTCAAGGCACCGGCTGCAAAGAAGACCGCGCCGCCCAGCAAGGCGCCGGCCGCAACGAAGGAGAAGGCGATGACGGACGCGAACCCGGTGGTGGTGATGGAGACATCGATGGGGACGATCACCATCGAGCTGGACCAGGCCAAGGCCCCGATCACCGTCGAGAACTTCCTGAAGTACGTGGACGACGGGTTTTACGGCGGCACGGTCTTCCACCGGGTCATCCCCACGTTCATGATCCAGGGCGGGGGCTTTACGCCGGACCTGAAGCAGAAGCCCACGCGCCCGCCGATCAAGAACGAGGCGAAGAACGGCCTGAAGAACGTGCGGGGGTCGATTGCGATGGCGCGGACGAACGATCCCCACTCGGCCTCGGCGCAGTTCTTCATTAACGTGAGGGACAACCACGGGCTCGACTATCCGGGGCAGGATGGTTGGGGCTACGCGGTGTTCGGGAAGGTGATCGACGGGATGGACGCGGTGGACAAGATCAAGGACGTGGCCACGGGCCAGAAGGGCCGTATGGGCGACGTCCCGGTCGAGGACGTGGTCATCACGTCGGTCAAGCGGAAGTAGCGAAGCGCGACCGGGGTTGCAGAGGGGGTGGCGGTGATGAGCAAGCACAGGCGTCGTCGAAGACGAGATCCCAAGCGTCCCGGGAAGCAGTCGGGGCCGTCGGCGGACAAGGCCAGACAGCTGGCCGAATTGGCCAGGCGGTTCGGGACAACCGATTCGCTGGGCGGGGGCGGGTCCGGTGCCGAGGACGAGGATGGGCTTGGTGACGCCGTGGCGACGGCCCGTCAGCAGGAATACGTGCGTATCTGGAAGAACCTGCACAGTGACGACGGCGACGACGAAGCCGACGACACGGAGCGCGATGCTGACGAGATGGAGGCGGAGTCCGACGAGGAGACGCAGGCCGAAGACGATCGTATGGGCCAGGTGATGCTCGAGCACCCCGAGTATCATGCGTATTTCGACGACCCCAACCTACTCGATGCCGGTGGCTGCACCGTGGAGGGGGTCAACCCCTTCGCCCACGTCAGCATGCACACGATCGTGGAGAACCAGCTCGCATCGGGCGACCCGCCGCAGGTCCGCGAGTACCTGGAGCGGTTCGAGGCGGCGGGCCTGTCGCGTCACGAGGCCGTTCACCAGATCGCCCGTGCCGTCAGCGATATGATCCACGAGCTCCTCCAGCACGATCGTGTGTTTGAGCCGGCTCGCTATCTGAAGTCGCTGGAGGAGATTGCCGCCGAAGTTGAGGGGAAGCGCACGTAGGGGGCGTTGGCCTGCCCGTGTAGCGATTCGCGCGGGTCGGATCGGGCGGTGTCGGCCGTCTTCTGAATCACCACAGGGGTGCCGGTGATCTGGTTTGGGGCGGCGGGGCGCTTGTGCATCCGTTTCGGGTTGCTACACTACGTCCCAATTTGTCCGGTCCGGACGGCCGGTAGGGAAAACGAGGTGTCGCTTCGAGGACAAGACAGATGGCATCACGTGAAGTGCGAGTGGTTATTGTCGGCTGTGGCGGCATGGGAAACCTGCACGCGGGGGGTTGGCAGAAGATCGAGGGCGCTCAGATCGTCGGCTGCTGCGACACGCGTGTGGGGACCGCCAGGGCGTTCGCTGAGAAGCACAACGTGCCGAACGTGTTCAAGGAGGTCCGCAAGGCAGCCGCTTGTGAGGCGGACGTGTTCGACGTCTGCACGCCCAATAACGCGCACGCACCGGCGGTGTTGGCCGGTTTCGCTAACAAGAAGCATGTGCTATGCGAGAAGCCGCTGGCCATCACGCCCGCCGAGGTGGTCAAGATGGTGGCGGCGTCGCGCAAGGCGCGGCGGTTGTTGATGTGCGCGCAGCACATGCGGTTCGACGGGACCAGCCAAGGCCTGAAGAAGTGGATCGACGCGGGCCACATGGGCGATATCTACTATGCGAGGGCGTGGCTCAACCGACGTCGAAACGTGCCGGCCTGGGGGGCCTTCCTGAGCAAGAAGGCCTCGGGCGGAGGGCCTGGTGTTGACCTGGGCGTCCATGCACTCGACCTGACGATGTGGCTGATGGGCAACTTCGAGCCGGTCAGCGTCAGCGGGATCGCGCCGTGCAAGTTGGCGAAGATCCCGGGGATCTTTAACGAGTGGGGTGCCTACAGGCCTCGCCAGATGGAGGTGGAGGATTTCGCGGTGGGCCTGGTTCGGTTCAAGAACGGGGCCGCCCTGACGCTGGAGGCGAGCTGGATGATGAACATCCACGCGCCGAGCGAAGCGGCCACGTGGGTGTACGGCACGCAGGCGGGCGCGAAGTGGCCAAGCCTGGAAATCGTCGAGGAGCGCGACGGTACCCTCACCGAAGGCAAGATCGCCAACGCGCCGAAGGCCGAGGGCCATGAGGCCGAGATCGCCGCGTTCCACGACGCCGTCGTGAATCGCAAGCCCTCGCCCGTGCCGCCCCGCCAGACGCTGGCGGTGATCAAGGTGCTCGACGGGCTGTACCGCAGCCACAAGACCGGTCGGGAGGTCTCGCTGCGGCAGGAAACGGATTAGAATACCCGAGCCGCGAGTTGGGTGAGCCCCCGGGGGATGTGAAATGCGTCGTATCGGAGGACGTGGCATCCGACGTTTGACCGCTGTGGCCGGCGGTGTCTGGTTGGTGGGGCCGGTGGTACTGGCGGCCATCGCGTGCTGCGGCTGCAACGGGGCGATCCACCTCCGCGTGCAGGCGCACGTGGCCCGATCCAACCCGCGGGTGGTCCTGTTCTTCATCGACGGTCTGGACCGCGAGCGGTTTCGGCGGTGGGTGGCCGCTGGCGAGCTGCCGAACATCAAGCGGTACATTGTCGACCGCGGCACGGCGGTGGAGAACGCCGTTTCGTGTCTGCCGTCGATCACCTACGCCAATACGGCCACGTTTCTGACCGGTCGGTTCCCGGGGCATCACGGCGTGCTGGCGAACAAGTGGCTGGACCGCGAGCGCGTGTTCTATCAGGACTATGGGTACGCCGAGACGTACCGGCGCATCAACTGCGACGTGACCGGCCCGACGATCTATGAGCTGCTGGGCGACCGGTACACGGTGAGCATCCAGTCGCCGCTGACGCGGGGCGTGGACCGAACGTACTACAACGACATCACGGGGAGCGTGACCTGGTGGCTGGGCCTGCTCGACTGGACGGACCGGCTGCCGCCGCTTCGGTTCGAGGAGATCGCCCAGGAAGTGAGCGCCGATCCGCAGGGTCGGTGGCCGAGCTTCGTCCACACGTATTTCCCGGCGGTCGACGAGTACGGCCACCGATACGGCAGCGATCACTGGGGGTACAAATACGCGGTGCAGAACGCGGACCACCAGATCGGCCGGATCTGCGGCGGGCTGAAGGACGCCGGCCTGCTCGATACGACGACCCTGGCGTTGGTAAGCGACCACGGGATGACAGGCATCGGCCGCGGTAAGCGCTTCTACGTCAAAAAGGCGCTGGCGCGGCAGTTCGGCAAGAAGGTGCCGAGGACTTGGCCGGAGCTGTCCACCGATTACTATGAGCGACGGGAGTACCTCGAGCGCTACGATACGGTGGTCACGCCCGGTGGCGGCCGAAAGTGCGCCGTCTATTTTCGGTTCGCCGAGCGGTGGTCGCCGCGCCCGGTCAACGTCGAGGCCGGGACGACCTACAGCCTGTCAGCCACGGGATCGAGCGGAGACGGGGGCGGTGCGACCGTCCTGGAAATGGTCCATGGCTGGCGGCGCAACCGGCGGTGCGGATCGCAGCCGTGCCGACCGGGCCGGACCAGGTCGCCCTACACGCTGCCGGCGGCGTGGCTACCGTGATCCGGAAAGGGAGGGGCAGGGGGGCGACCTACCGCTATGCGGTCCGTGAAGGGAGTGACCCGCTGGGCTACCAGAGCGACGAGGCGGCCCGGGCGTTGATGGACGGCGGTTTCCATTCGGCCGACGCGTGGTTTTCGGCCACGGCCGGCACGGACGCGCCGGACCTGCCCGGGCAGATCTGCGAGATGTTCGACTCGCACCGCGCTGGGGACGTCATGCTGTTCGCCGCAAGGGGTTGGGGCTTCTCGTGGTGGGAGAACGCGGGTCACGGTTCGATCACCGCCGACGACATGTTCGTCCCGATGGTCTGGGCGGGTCCTGACATCGCCGTCGGCGGAAAGGTCGATGGGGCCCGAACGTGCGATATCATGCCGACGATCCTGGACGTGCTGGGCGTGCTGGACCGTCTGGCCGACCATCCGCCCATCGACGGTGTGAGTCTGCTGGGCAAGCTGCGTAAGCGTCAAGTTACCGGAAGCCTATGAAAGCTGCACGAGCCGTTGTTCCATACACACTACTGTTGGCCTGCTGTTGCGAGCGTCTTTGCGCCCAGGATGCGTCGCGCCCGGCGAGGGCGGCCACGTCGAGCGCCGTCGTCGAGCGGTACTACGGTCTGGCCATTCAGGTCGACACCGACTACAAGCCGGTCGAGAAGTTCGGACCGCTGATCCGCGAGGTCGCGGCGCTGGGGTGCGACACGGTGCTGCTCGGCGCCGACGCCTACCAGACCAACGCCAGCAGCGGGAAGGTCTACATCGATCCGAAGCGAACGCCCACGCGGGCCCAATGGAACCGTCTGCTGACGATCGCCCGCGTCGAGTGTGGGTTGAAGGTGATCCTGGCGCCCAAGATCCTGCTGAGCGACCCGGTCGGGACGGAGTGGCGGGGCGTGATCCAGCCGCCGAGTTGGCGGAAATGGTTCGTCGACTACCGCAAGGTGCTGAACCACTTCGCCGACATCGCCCAGGCCAACGGGGTGGAGGTGCTGATGATCGGCAGCGAGATGGTCAGCGCCGAGAAGCACACCGAGGAGTGGCGGGAGGTCATCCGGCAGGTGAAGCGGCGATACAAGGGCAAGCTGAGCTACTCGGCCAACTGGGACCACTACCAGCCGGTGAAGTTCTGGGACGAGCTCGATCTGATCGGCATGACCTCGTACTACAAGCTGTCGGACGACCCGGTGCCGACCGTCGAGAGCGTGGTCAAGGTATGGGAGCCGATCAAGCAGAACATCCTGGACTGGCAGCGGACCATCGGCAAGCCGATCGTGTTCACGGAGGTGGGCTGGTGCAGCCAGGAGGGGGCGTCGATCGAGCCGTGGAACTACTACCGCAAGCAAGAGGCCACCGCCAAGGGCCACGCTGAGCAGCGGGTGTGCTACGAGGCCTTCATGCGCGCCTGGGACGACGTGCCGCAGGTGGGCGGCGTGATCTGGTGGGAATGGACGGACTACGGCGGCGGACGGGACTGCTACAACTACACACCCAAAGGCAAACCCGCCGAAAAGCTACTCCGCCACTGGTTGGCGAAACGCAGCACCCGGCGTCAGGTCGGGCAGCAGCCGTCCCACAAGGCCCGGTAGGAACCGTCGAGGGTGCCATGGGCAAACTTGTTTGCCCGTGCTGGCTCCTACAACAAACAAGGAACCACGGGCAAGCGAAGCTTGCCCACGGCCCCCGTTGGGGCGCGCATGCCATGCAGGCCGCTGCGGGGGGTGGGGAACCGGCGCGCGGGCTGTTATACTGTTTGAAGATTATGCAGATCTCGCAGCCGCGACGAGAGGGGACCCGAACGCTTGTCGGTTCCTTGTCGAAGGCGTGTGTAGTGTCACCGCTGTAGGGCGGGCGTTTTCCGTTACGGGCGGCGGGACGTTGAATCGTAGGAGGCAGCAATGGGAGAGCGTCGACGGACCTCGGCGGTCCTTGTGTTCCTGGGCGGGTTGTTGCACGCGTGTGTTGGCGCGTCGGGTCAGGCGGGCGAAGCGACCAGGCCCGCGCGTCCGCAGGGGATTGTCAAGAAGGCCACCTGGCAGGAGACGATGCTGGCCACGCGGGCGGGCATCGGCGCTTGGCTGGCTGAGCAGGAGCGGGACCTTCGGCAGATCAAGCTGGGGGCCTGGCACAAGACGGCCCCCCTCAAGGCCAAGCGGGGGTTCAAGCACGTCCTGTTTCCCGAGAAGGGCGTGGACCTGGCTGCAAAGGGCAAGGATGGCAAACCGCGGTGGCACCCACAGCCGAAGTACAAGGACGACCAGGTGGTCCGCATGCAGGCGCCCAGCTCCTCGTCGACCTATCTGTATCGCACGATCACCGCGCCCAGGGCCGTCACCCTCACCGCCCACTTCGGCAGCGATGACGGACTGGAGGTGTGGCTGAACGGCACCAAGCTGCTGAGCAGGGACGTGCCCCGGGGGATTGCACCCAATCAGGACAAGGCCGACCTGCCCCTGGTCGCCGGCGAGAACCGGTTGCTGCTGAAGATCTTCAACCGCACGGGCGATCACGGCTTCTACTTCTCGCTGCGGCAGGGCGCGCGGCTGCGTTTGTGGCGGCGGATCGAGGCGGCGTTTCCCACTGAGGCCGGTTGGATGCGACGGGACGTGCCGGGAGGTAAGAACGTCACCTGGCTCCACAACGCCGACAACGTCAAGATGGAAACGGCGATGATCGAGCGGGTGATCACGGAGCTGGGCCCAGCCGGCGCGTGCGTCCGTTCGCAGCTCGATGCACTCCGTCAGGCCAAGGCGTCGCCAACCGACGCCCGTTGGCTGGACCTGTACGTCAAGGCCTGCAAGTTCCGGGAGGTCCTGGCCGACCTGAAGCAGGTGAATATCGAGCCCCTGCGGCTGGCCGTTCGGGATCTGACCCAGACGTTCCCCAAGCGGTACCCCAAGGGCGTAGCCTATCTCGAGCATCTCGACGCCTGCGAGAGGCGCCGCGCCGAGCTCCGCGCCGCGCTGACCCGCGGCGACGAGGCGGCGCTGCCAAAGGCCACGGCGCTCGCGGTCGAGCTGGCCTCCGTCCAGCGCGAGGCCCTGCTGGCCAATCCGCTGCTCGACTACGACCGGCTGCTGCTGGTCAAGCGAAAGGCGAATCGGCTGGGCCTGCCGCAGAACTGGCAGGGCAACTGCGCGATCGCGCGCACCGGGTATGACAACGAGATCGCCATCTTGTCGCCCGTCCGCCCGGGGGCCAAACTGACGACGTTCTACAGGCCGAAGGGATCCCAGTTCGTCGGAGACGTCGATCTGCACTTCGACGCCGACAAGATGCTGTTCTCGATGCCGGGCAGTCACGGTCGGTGGCAGATCTGGGAGATCAAGGCGGACGGCACGGGTCTCCGCCAGGTCACGCCGGGCGAGCATGTCGACGTGGACAACTACGACGCCTGCTACCTGCCCAACGGCAGGATCATCTTTGCCTCGACCCGCTGCTTCCAGGGCATCCCGTGCGTGGGCGGCGGCAACACCGTCGCCAACTTGTGCATCATGGACGCCGACGGGAGCCACATCCGGCAGCTCTGCTTCGACCAGGACCACAACTGGTGCCCGACGGTGCTGAACAACGGCCGCGTGCTCTACTCGCGGTGGGAGTACTCCGACACGCCCCACTACTTCAGCCGGCTGCTGTTCCACATGAACCCGGACGGCACGAACCAGATGGAGTTTTACGGCAGCAACTCGTTCTGGCCGAACTCGACGTTCTACGCCCGTCCGCTCCCGGGGCACGCGACGCAGGTGATTGCCATCATCTCCGGCCACCACGGCGTGCCGCGAATGGGCGAGCTGATCTTGTTCGATCCCGCCAAGGGCCGGCACGAGGCCGACGGCGTCGTCCAGCGGGTCCCCGGCTACGGCAAAAAGGTCGAGCCGATCATCCGCGACACGCTGGTCAACGCGTCGTGGCCGAGGTTCCTGCACCCGTATCCGCTGAGCGACAAGTACTTCGTCGTCTCGTGCCAGCCGAGCCCGGGCGCGCTGTGGGGGATCTACCTGGTGGACGTCTTCGACAACATGCTGCTATTGAAGGAAGTGCCGGGCTACGTGCTGTTCGAGCCGGTGCCGCTCCACAAGACGCCGACGCCGCCCATCATCCCGGACAAGGTCAAGCCCGAGCGCCAGGACGCGACGGTGTACCTGTCGGACGTCTACTACGGCGACGGGCTGAAGGGCGTGCCGCGGGGAACGGTCAAGAAGCTGCGGGTGTACGAGTTCCACTACTGCTATCCGAAGATGGGCGGTCATATCCACGTGGGTATCGAAGGCACGTGGGACGTGCACCGGATCGTCGGGACGGTCCCGGTGTTCGAGGACGGCTCGGCCGTGTTCAAGGTGCCTGCCAACACCCCGCTGGCGGTCCAGCCGCTCGACGCGGAGGGCAAGGCGGTGCAGGTGATGCGGAGCTGGTTCGTGGCCATGCCGGGCGAGGTCCTGTCCTGCGTGGGCTGTCACGAGCGCCAGAACGCCGCGCCGCCGCCGCGCAAGACGGTCGCCGCGACGCACAGGCCGTTCGAGATCGAGCCCTGGTACGGGCCGACGCGGGGGTTCAGCTTCAAACGCGAGGTCCAGCCCGTGCTGGACAAGTACTGCGTCGGGTGTCACAGCGGCCAGAAGCGCCCCGATGGCAAGTGCACGCCCGATTTCAGGGCGAAGGACCGTAACGGATGGAGCAACTTCACGCCGTCGTATCTTGCGCTGCACCCC
>CAYOGX010000043.1:0-11944 GCA_964403235.1 uncultured Planctomycetales bacterium
GGTCCTGATGAGCGTGGCCAAGGACGCCGAGCGACTGGGCGACTACGCCAAGAACGTCTTCGAGGTCTTCGACAAAACGTCGCGCTTGGCGCGGGGGCCCTACTATGACCTGCTCGTGAAGCTCGCGGGCGAGACGTCCGGCGCATTTGCGAACGTGGCCAACGTATTCAAGCAGTCGGACGCCGAGGCCGCTCGTCAGCTCAAGGAGGCCAACTACCGGCTGGAGAAGGCGTGTGACGCTGCCATCGGTGAGCTGTTGGGCGGCGCGGCCTGCGAGACGGCGGTGGCGTACGCGCTGCTGTTTCGGTTTCTCAAGCGGATCCTCGCCCACCTGAGCAACATCGTCAGCACGGTGGTCATGCCCGTCGACAAGATCGATTACTTCGATTCGCCCAACGCAGGTTCAGCACAGGACCCCGCCAAGCCCGGTTAGGCAGACGATCATGAGATTCACCGCACCATTCAAGGCGATTCGATTCAGTGGCGCCCTCGTCGCGTGCATCGTCTTCGTGACGTCGGGGCGGGCCGTCGCCGGAGCAACCGTCGATTGGCGAGATCCGCCCCAGGGCGTGTTCGAGGATCGCTGGTACGTCGTGTTGGTCAATGGCCAACGGTCCGGGTACAGCCGCATGGCCAGCAAGCGCGTCGGGCAAACCATCGAATCGCTGAATTTCATCGAGATCTCGATTCAGCGCGGGGCCGTCAATGTCAAGATGGTCATGAAGGGCAAGCAGCGTGAGACGGTGCGCGGCGAGCCGTTGGGGTTCGAGTCTAAGCAGAAGATGGCGAAGCTGGGCGTCAAGAAGACCGGCGAGATCCGCGACGGCCGCGTCTACATCACCACGACCCAACAGGGCCAGACCACCCGGGCCGACTACGCCTGGGACCCGAAGGCGAAGATGGCCTGGGCCGTCGCGCTGGCGACCCGGACCGACCCGCTCGAGGTCGGCAAGACGTGGGACCTGTGGGTCTACGACGTGCTGACCAAACCGTCGGGACCGATCCGAACCCAAACCGAGTTGGTCGGCACCGAGACGATCGAGCTGATCGGTCGAAAGGTCAAGGTCTTCAAGGCCAAGACGACCACCTACTTGGGCCTGCTGCCGATCACGTCCGTGTCCTACGTGGACGAGAACGGGGTGGACCTGAAAATGACGATGGACATGGGGTTCATCAAGGCGGAGCTGATCGCCTGTAGCGAGGCGTACGCCCGCCGGAAGGCGGCCCCGCCGGAACTGTTCGTCCAGACCTTCGTCGAGTTGCGCCGGCCGCTGGACACCGACGCGCTGCGCCGAGTCCGGTATCGCATGCGCGTGGACGACAAGATCACCGACGACATGTTCCCCACGACGACCATGCAGACGGTGGTCCGTCGGACCGAGAACGAGATCGAGCTCGACATCCGCCGAACGGATTGGTCGACACTGGCGCAGCCCTCGACACGGACGCGGGCCGGAGCCAAGAACGTTCCCGAAAAGATCAAGCCCTATCTCCAGGCCAGCACGTTTCTCAACGCCAAAGACCCGACCATCGTCAAGCTGGCCCGCGAAGCGGTGGGCTCGGCGACCGACCCGATCAAGATGGCGGACCTGCTGCGTCGGTTCGCGACGGACTTCGTCGAGCAGAAGGACTTGAGCGTCGGGCTGGCGACCGCGAGCGAGGTGGCCCGGAGCCGACAGGGCGATTGCACCGAGCACGCGGTGCTTCTGGCGGCCATGGCGCGGGCGGCCGGGATCCCCGCGCGCTGCGTGGGCGGCATGGTGTACGTGCCCGTCCTCGCCGGCCGGGAGCACGTGTTCGGATTCCACATGTGGACCCAGGTGTGGATCGCGGGCCAATGGGTGGACGTCGACGCCGCGCTCCGACAGACCGAGTGCGACCCGTCGCACATCGCCATGACGATCATGCCCCTGAACGAAGACAGCATGGTCGACATCGCCGTCGGGATCCTCCCGTTTATCGGCAAGACCCGCATCGACGTCCTCGAGACCGCCAAGAAGGGCAAGTAGCCATCGGACCACCCGGACATGATCGGGTGCTGACGAGAGAAACATGGTCGAAACAGGTCCAAGACGTTCGACCCGGCCAGTCAAGGTCGGTACGGTAACGATCGGGGGCGAGGCGCCTGTCTCGATCCAGTCGATGACGAACACGCCGACGCATGACGTGGACGCCACGCTGGATCAGGTGAACCGATTGGCCGCGGCCGGATGTGAGCTCGTGCGGGTGTCCGTACCGCAACGGAAGGACACCGTCGCGCTGGCCGACATCGTGGCCGGCGCACCCGTGCCCATCATCGCCGACGTGCACTTCCAGCATCAACGGGCGATCGAGGCCGTCCAGGCCGGTGCCGCCAAGATCCGCCTGAACCCCGGCAACATCAAGGACCCCAAACAGATCGCCCGCGTCATCGACGCCTGCCGGGAACGGGGCGTCGCGATCCGGATCGGCGTCAACGAGGGCAGTGTCGTCGAGCGGCGCGACAAACAGCGCCGCTCGGCCGAGCGCGCCGCGCTGCGGACCGACTACAACAAGCACATCGTCGAGCTGATGATGCGCCGGCTCGAGGAGTACGTTGGCATTTTCGAGGGGCGTGATTTCCACGACGTCGTCCTGGCGGCCAAGACCAACGACGCCCGGTTGACCATCGACGCCTACCAGGCCGTCAGCCGACGGTTCGACTGCCCGCTGCACCTGGGCGTTACGCACGCCGGCCCGCCGGAGACGGGACGGGTCCGATCGATCGCGGCCCTGTCGGCCCTGCTGAGCCAGGGCATCGGGGACACGATCCGCATCAGCTACGCCGCCGATCCGATCGAAGAGGTGCTCGATGCGAAGGAGCTGCTGTGGTCGCTGCACCTCCGCGAGCGGACCGAACCGGAACTGATCGCGTGTCCGACCTGCGCGCGGGTCGAGGTGGATCTAGTTGCGTTGGTCCGGCGGGTTCGCGAGGGGCTCTCGTCGATCCGCGCTCCGATTAAGGTGGCCGTCATGGGCTGCGTGGTCAACGGTCCCGGCGAGGCCGACCAGGCCGACGTCGCCCTCTGCGCCGGCAAGGGCCGGGCCGACATCTACGTCCACGGCCAGAAACGTCGCACCGTCGCCGAGCCCGACATGCTCGACGCCCTCCTCAAGACATGCGCCGAACTAGCACCCCCCAACCAGGACGCCTGATTGTGCACAAGCCGTCAGTCCGCCAGACGGAGGTCAGCCTCGCCGGTGGTGCGACCCCGTGCGAACCCCCGGCTTGGTGCCGGCAGGGGCACGTTGACGCCCGCACAAGACTCACTGGCCGAAAACGGCGCTACTTCCGCTGAGAGACAGGGCGGATGGTCACCGTTGGGGGATCGGCGAAATCGGCGGCCCATCGGTCGTTGGCGTTGCGGTCCGGTGGGCCGTCGTGGACGACGCAGCGGTAGCGAAGCTCGAGGGACTTGCCCGCCTCGATGGTATAGGGGCCGCGCTGAGCGAAGGCGAAGCAGAAGTAGGGCTTGTCTGTGTGGATGCGGGCGGCCGTCGGGTACGTGGGATTCGACGGATGGTCGATCATGGTCAGCCCGCCATCGTGCCCGCCGGGGAGTTTGCCGGCCATGTCGACCCAGCGGGCGCTCTCGGTCGCGCCCTTCTTGGCGTCGTAGCCGTCGCTGGCCTCGATCTGGGGCCGATTGCGCTTGAGCCAGTCGGGCCGACCGCGGTAGGCCACTCCGCCATAGTGGTACTTCTCCAAGACCACCGGCTGGTCGGTGGCGGTGTGGCGAACGTCGAGGTCGATGAGCCACACACCCATGGGCCCGGCGTAGATTCGCGTGACCCAGGTCTCCTTGATGGCCACCCGTCCGTTGGCGACGCACTCGTTGTACGCGATGAACCCGCCGAAGACGGGCCCGCCGACCACGTGGTCCAGCCGCCTGTGGAGGGTCTTGCCCCTTCTTTTAAGTAAGTTCCAGAAGTCGGCCTTGTAGCCGCCGATGGTGGCGCGGGTCCAGGCCAGGAACAGCCCCCGCTGGTGCGGGTGCGACTTGGGGAAGTCGTCGGTGACGATCTGGCCGCACGGCGCCCAGACCGGGTGGAAGTAGGCCGTTCGGTCAAACATGCTCGGCTTGCCCGGCTGTCTCTGCACCAGCCCGTAGTTGTACCTGGCGATCGACCGCCCGCCGCACCTAAACAGCAAGGCCTTGCCCTTGTCGTCCTCGACGGCGATTCGGTCGCGTCCCGGCCGCCTTTCGACCGTCCGCAACTGGAACCGCCGCACGCTGTTGGCGGGCGTCTTGCCGGGGAGCGTAAAGACCAAGGCGCCGGTCTTGACAGCCGACATCGGCGGGTCGGTTACGGCCTGCCACTGCGCCGGATAGACCCCCCTCGCGCTGGGCCCGTCCAGGTCGACGAGCACGAGGCACTGCCGGGCCAGCCGGTCCGTGGGCATGTCCTGCCCGAACAGTATCTTGCCCGATGTTGGAATCACGATGGGCGTGTGGACCCGGTCGTGTGGGCCCGCCTCGACGACGACAAGGGCGAGCTCCCGCCCGACTCCAGCCGACAGGGGGTCCGCGATCCCGGTACCCGTGAGGATCGAAATCAGGCCGGTCAGCATCATCGTCGCACCTCGCAAGAGACGTCGTCCGGCGGGCCGGGTGCGGGTACGACGACCCTAGCATCCAGCCCGGGCACCATTCACGGCGGGATGCTACCGGGTCTTCGGAACCGCCACAAGTGTGGCCCCCCAAGCAGGCAATCCGGGACTCTGCGGAGGCTACCGCTTTGGGGGTACGCGATGGCCGGAGCACGGCCCCCCGCTCGCCGAGCCGCACGTGCAAGAGGATATCGGGCGCGGATCCTTGCGGGTACCGGTGCGGCGTGGTAGACTCAAGTGGTACAGTGAGGGCCGAAGGGCGGCCAGTACCGGTATCATATCTTTCATTCCTTTCATAGCGCGTCGCCCTGAACAAGATGTGATCGCCGCGGGTAGGGTATGCGCACGAACGAGTGCGTGGTCAGGACCGCCGTCGCTTTGACGAATCGGCCCGATCGGGGGATGAGCTTGGCCATGAGCACGCACATCACGGGCAAGTGTCCTCACTGCAAGGCAGCGTATCGGTTGCGGGCCCACGCCGCCGGGTTGCGAGCCCGGTGCAAGACCTGCAAGCGGGTGTTCGTCGTCCCCGGCGAACGGCTGAGCGCGTCCGTAGACGACAACGTGGTCTCGTGGCTCAGCAGCTCCCAAGACCAGGACGTCGACGCGATCGAGGCCGACGACGACGAGGATGAGCCAGCCGACGACGAGTCGGAAGTGCTGCCCGTCCGAGGATGAGTTTGCCAAAGGCTCACGGCCGCGATCTGCGTGCGAGGGCCTGCTGAGCTTGACCGGGAATGTAGTGGGATGCCCCGTCCGACGGGTCATTCGCTGTGGGGGTCGCCGAACGTGGCCGGGCCCTTCGCCAGGCCAGTCGTGGGTGGGGTCGCCTCGCGGGTCTCGTCGAACTCGTCTCCCCGAAACGTGCTGCCCAAGTAGGTCCGACGCACGAGGGGGTCGTTGATCAATTCTCGCGGCGCACCGTCGCACAGGACCTTACCCTCGTCGATGATGTAGCTTCGGTCCGTCACCGACAGGGTCTCCCGCACGTTGTGGTCGGTCAGCAGGATGGCGATGCCGTGGTTCTTCTTGAGGTGTAGGATTTCTCGCTGGAGGTCCTGCACGGCGATGGGGTCGACGCCACTGAAGGGCTCATCGAGCAGGATCAGCTTGGGGTTGGTGACCAGGGCGCGGGCGATCTCGAGCTTGCGGCGCTCACCACCCGAGAGCGTTCGCGCCTCCTGACGCCTCACCACCGTCAGGCCGAATTGCTCGAGCAGCTCGTCCGCCCGGGTCTTGCGCTCCCGACGGCTCATGCCCTTGAGGGTCTGTAGGATGGCCAGCAGGTTCTGCTCCACCGTCAGTCGTTGGAAGATGCTGGGCTCCTGGCTGAGGTACCCCATCCCGAGCAGCGCCCGCTTGTACATGGGCAAATTGGTTACATCCTGACCATTGAAGATCACGGTACCGCTGACCGGATCGATCATGCCGACGGTCATTCTGAAGCTGGTGGTCTTGCCGGCCCCGTTCCTGCCGAGCAGTCCGACGATCTCCCCGCGATGAACGCTGTAGCTGACCCGGTCGACGACGGTCCGACCGCCGTAACGCTTCACCAGCTCGATGGTTTCCAGCAATGCCTTGTCTTGGCTGGTCACCTTGGGTCGCTCCGAGCCTGTTTCGCTGTGTGGATAAGATGTTGACAACACGCTGTGGCCGACAGGCCTATGCGACGGCGCCCGGCCAGGAGGCCCCGCCGAGCGGCTGACGGCCAGCCCGTCTCAGGGACTGGTCGGACCGCCGTACCGGCTCTAAGTCCTTGATTGACAACGGCCGACCGAGTTTTTGCCGCACCGGCCGATCCGCCGCACTACCGACAGGTGCGGATTTCTGTCACTTGGGTAGAACACCCCAGTCCACCGGGATCGAGCCTGAAGCACTTTCGGCCGATTGTGGATAACCTGCCCAGCGGCCCTCGGGCGCTAACCTTCAAGCGTCAGACAACATACAGAAATGGCCGGGCCCTGTCAACGCCAAACCCCCCATCGGAACACGCCCCCAAAGCGGGTCGGCCAGGCCCGCGAGTTGGCCCCATCGGGCCATCGATGTCGCCGCGATCTCCCCCGTCGGACAGGCATAGCAGAGCGACGCCCCGCGTCTCCCCTCGCCGCGTCGGACCCTCTGGCCGTGGCAGCCCCGGCGTCTTGCGGACCGGAAACCTGCGCAGCGCGACCCCCGCCGAGTGCAGGCTTGACCTGCCATGGGGATTGGACCATGATTCTTGGCGATGAGGCGCCGGTGGTCTGGCCCTGGGGAGGGCCCAGAAAAGTCCAGTTGGACGCTGGCCTCACCGGCCGAGTTCGACTAGAGTACGCGATCATGAAACAAGGCTTGAGAATTGTGGTCGTCACGATCGTGGCGAGCGTCGTGTTGGGTATCGTTGGGTTCCATCTCGGGCGATGGTCCATGCAGAAGACCTGGTTGGACGAGCGGGCCAGGCTCGAAGAGAAGCTGCGCGAAATGGCACAGGAACTCAATGGTCTGAACGATCAGATCAGAACCAAGCGAATGGCCGACCGGAAGAAGCGGGAGGAGATCAAGAGGCGGATCAAGGAGCAGCGCAAGAAGCGGGCGCAGTCCAAGCCCGCGAGCGGGCCATCAACCAAGCCCGGCGCCCCGACCAAGGCGAAGCCCGGCGTCCCGTCGCCGGCCAAGACCAAGCCGGCGCCGAAACGACCGACGCCCACAAAGGGGACACCCAAACCCGCAAGCAAGCCCGCCACCGCGCCCAAGCGGTGACGCCCCCCGGCGAGCGAACCCGACACCCATCGTCTAGGGATTCGTCAGCTTGATCTCTGAGACGAAGGCGGCCTTGGGGTTGGACGGATCGGGAACGATCCGGACGTTGATCGTGTCCTGCGTGACCTGCTTCGCGTCGTTCTTGACGGTCACCCACTTGAACCCGTCATAGCCGCCGTGCATGATCTCCCGTTCTGGGCCGTCCACTGGCGACTTCGCAGGTTCTTCGGCAGCAGGCGATTCTTCGCGTTCTTCCCTGCCGCGGATGCGAAGCGCACGATCCAACCCATTCGATCCGCCTCCCAAGCGACTTACGCATTCTGGCAGATTGCACTTCATCCGAGGCGCGACCACCAGAGAGCGGGGCACCTATCACCAAGGCCTGCGACCGCGATAGGTCCGAAACTGACCGGTGGCCGGATACACCCTCGGCAGGTCTCGACGGATCCATCCCACCTGCCGCAGGACGTAGACCACGCCCGCCCCGACGGCAAACCCCCCGATATGGGCCCACCAGGCCACGCCCCCCGCGCCCGGTGTGGCGGCCGCCAGCGAGCCCTGAAACAGTTGTATCACAAACCAGAACCCGAGCATCAGCCAGGCCGGCAGGACGATGAACTCCAGGAAGAAGAAGATCGGGATGACGGTCAACACGCGCGCATGCGGGTACAACAGGAAATACGCGCCCATGACGCCGGCGATCGCGCCGCTGGCACCGATGGTGGGAACAACCGAGCTCGGGTCGGTTAACAGATGGGCCAAGCCCGACAGCACCCCCGAGACGAGATAGAACACCACGTATCCCACGTGCCCCAGCCGGTCCTCCACGTTGTCGCCGAAGATATAGAGGAACAACATGTTGCCCAGGAGATGCATCCACCCCCCGTGCAAGAACATGCACGTGATCAGCGTCAAAAAGGGACTGAACGGCGGCTCGGCCATCTTTCGCTCGACGTCTTGCCGGATGATCCATGGCCCCCGTCGGACCGCCACCGGCTTGCTGACGACGAGCGGCTGGTCCGGATGCGTCAGCCTGGCCGGGACCATTCCGTAACGCTCGACGACCTCTTGGCCGCTGGACGCCGCCAACTGCAACAGAAACGCAACGCCGCACATCACCAGCAAGGCGTAGTTGACCACTGGCGTTGTGTTCGAGGGGATGTTGTCCTTGAGCGGGATCACGCGTCGCTCCTGAGGGCCGATGCCGCCGGGGCCGGGCTCGGCGTCACTGTCGCACATTCAGGAACGACGATCAAGCGCGCCCGTTCGGCGGGCGTCCGACCGGTGCAGATCCGTGACCGCGTTGACCGGCCTTGACGCCACCGCTACGATTCGACCATGGCGATGCGCGTTGGTCTGTATGGCGGCTCGTTCGATCCGATCCACGTCGGACACCTGATCGCGGCCCGCGCGGCGCGCGAACGGTTCGAGCTGGATCGGATGATCCTGATCCCGTGCGCCCAGCCGCCACACAAACCGGCGGGCGATCTGACCGACGCGTCGCATCGATTGGCGATGGCGAGGCTGGCCGTCGAGGACGAGCCCGGTCTGGAGGTCTCCGATTGCGAGGTCGGCCGGGCCGGACCGAGCTACACGATCGATACCGTTGAGGCCTTTCGCGAGCAGCTCGGGCCGACCACCACGCTGGTCTGGCTGATCGGGGCCGACACGCTCGGCGAACTGGCCAGTTGGCATCGTGTGGACGAACTCGTCGACGCCTGTCAGATCGTTATCGCGCCCCGGCCGGGCTGGGAATCGCCCGACGTGACGTCGCTGCGCGGCCGACTCCGTGACGAGCAGATCGAGCGTCTCCGCGACGGCCTGATCGACACGCCGCGGATCGACGTCAGCGCCTCCGACGTCCGCCGCCGAGTGGCCCGAGGGCTGAGCATCCGCTGGATGGTGCCGGGACCCGTACGCCAGTACATCGCGCAGCAGGGACTGTACGGCCGTTCCGCTTGAGGGTCGCGCGGGATCACGGGATAGCAGGATGGACCACGAGACACGCATGTACGTCGACGGGCAGTGGCGCGACGCCGAGGCCGGGGGGACCCTCGCGATCATCAACCCGGCCACCGAGGACCCCTGCGCCGAGGTGACTTACGGCGGCGCGGCCGACGCGCGTCGTGCCGTCGATGCGGCCGTCAAGGCCATGCCCCGCTGGGCCGGCCGGACCGCCTACGAGCGGGCCGACGTCCTCAAGCGAACCGCCGACCTGGTCCGCGAACGGGCCGACCACATCGCCCACCTCATGACCGTCGAGCAGGGCAAACCCCTTCCCGAGAGCAAGGGCGAAACCCTCGCCGCTGCCGCCTTCTTCGAGTGGTACGCCGAAGAGGCCAAACGGCTCTACGGGCGGACCGTGCCCCATCACCTCCCGGCCAAGCGGCATTTCGTGATCCACCATCCGGTCGGGGTGTGCGCCGCGATCGCGCCGTGGAATTTCCCCGTGCTGCTGCCGGTCCGTAAGATCGCACCGGCCCTGGCGGTCGGTTGCACGAACATCACGCGGCCGGCTTCGCAAACGCCGCTATGTCTGATGGAGGTCTTCCGCTGCCTGGCCGACGCCGGCCTGCCACCGGGCGTGGCCAATCTGGTCACCGGACCCGCCGGCGAGATCGCCGACGTCTTCCTGACCGATCCACGCGTCCGTAAGATCGGGTTCACGGGCAGCACCGAGGTCGGGCGTGAGCTGATGCGCCGCGCCGCCGACGGACCGAAGAAGATCTCGCTCGAACTGGGCGGGCACGCGCCGTTCATCATCTTCCCTGACGTCGACGTCACCCAGGCCGCCAAGACGGCTGTGTCCGCCAAGTTCCGGAACAACGGCCAGGTCTGCATCAGCGCGTCGCGGTTCTACGTCCACCCCGACCGACGCGAGGCCTTCACCGAAGCGACCGTCCGGTTCGCCCGCGAGCTGAAACTCGGCAACGGGCTGGACGAAGGTGTCGAGATCGGCCCGATGTTTGAGCCGTCGGCGTTGGACAAGGCCGTCGGACTCGTCGAGGACGCCCGCAAGCAGGGCGCCGCCGTGCTGTGCGGCGGGCAGCGGAGCACTCGTTTCGACCGCGGCTATTTCTTCGAGCCCACCGTCATCGCCGGCTTGACCAGCCAGATGCGGATCATGCAGACCGAGCCGTTCAGCCCGATCCTGCCGATCCTCAAATTCACGGACGTGGACGACGCGATCCGCCAGGCCAACGACACGCCTTACGGCCTGGCCGCCTACGCCCTGACCCACGACATCAACACCGCCATCAAGCTGGCCGAGGGACTCGAATTCGGCATGGTCGGCATCAACGACTTCACACCCGCTACCGCGCAATGCCCGTTCGGGGGGATGAAGGCCAGCGGCTTCGGTCGAGAAGGCGGCCTGGAGGGCATCACCGACTACGTCGAACCCAAACACATCTGCCTCGGCGTGACGTAGGACGCTGCCCGGCAGCGCACAGCCGTGCCGTCGAACCGGGTTCCCAGTTCGCGCCCACAGAAAAGGACCGGGCGAGTTCTGGTGAACCTGCCCGGCCCCGAGTATGTGTGGTGGTCGTTTCTAGCGCCGTCGACGGCGGAGGCATACCAATCCGGCCGTCAGGAACAGACCGACGGTCGCGGGCTCGGGGATGTTGTGGTAGACGAACGCGTTCAGGCCCATCTCGAACACCGCACCGCCTGTGGTATCCAACGCGCTGGTGTAGGGGAAGTCCGACTGGATCTTCGTGTAGGTATCGTCAACGGGGCTGGGCATGTGGTACCACCCGATGTCGACCTCCGTACCCGAGCCGATCTTGAAATAGTAAACATTCGGATCGCCGTCGCGAAAGGCAGCGTACGGGACCTGATGCGTCAACTTCGAGCCGATCCACCACGGGGTGGTCTCGGGAAGCGCATAGTACCAGCCCGCAGAATCCATCATGTACATGCCGGCCATGTAATCACCGAGCGGCGCGGGGAACTGCGCGACCGTCACATCGCTCGGTTGGCTGCCGTCCATGAACTGCAAATCGTCAATGACCACGTCGATCATGCCCAAGCCCAACAGGTCGAACAGGGGTGACGAGCCTGGCACCAATGGGCTGAGCGGATCCCCCGTCCGAACATAGAACGCGATCCAGCTCTCTGCCTGATCCATGTGCTGCATCTGGACGGACAGGTATACGGTGCTCAGCCCGCCACCGAGCACGCCGATCGGATAGTACGTCTTGCCGTCGAGTGGGTCGGCCCCTGAAATGGTCAGGTTCAGTGCCTCACTGACCAGATCCGAACCTTGCGTGATCCGGATGTCCAGCGAGACCGGCCGACCAATCACAGCGGCGTTGGCTACTTCCGACAGAGACGTTACGACAACGAGCGCTGGGAGAATCCCCACATTTTTTCGGCGCATACCCCGCTCCCCCCTTTCCCGACCTTCCTCTGACCCTTCAGACTCGGTCCTCTTTGACCCCTGGCCGGAAAACCACCGGAGACCTCGGTAGGCCATCGGCTCTCATAGGCTTAAACCTAAGAGGCGCCCAATGATCTGGCGACTGCCTGCCTACCGAAATCAACACGGAATATACGAATACTATTCCGAGGCTTGAA
>CAYOGX010000044.1:0-11842 GCA_964403235.1 uncultured Planctomycetales bacterium
TCTGCTGGCCGCGGGCATCTCGGTCGTCATCGGCGTGACGTACGGTGCGATCAGCGCGTACGCGGGCGGCCGGGTGGACGGGGCGATGATGCGGCTCGTGGACATCCTGTACTCGCTGCCGTATATTCTGTTGGTCATGCTGTTCACGCTGTCGTTGCGGCCGCATTTCCAGCGCGTGCTGAGCGTTCAGTGGGCGACGTTCTGGGTGCTGCTGTTGGCGATCGGCGGCGTGAGCTGGCTGACGATGGCGCGGGTGGTCCGCGGCCAGGTGCTGTCGCTCAAGGCGCAGCCGTTCGTCGAGGCGGCGCGGGCGATGGGGATCCCGACCCGGGCGATCCTGGTGCGGCACATCCTGCCGAACCTGGTCGGGCCGATCGTGGTGTACGCGACGTTGACCGTGCCGCAGGCGATCTTGCAGGAGTCGTTTCTGAGTTTCCTGGGCGTGGGCGTACAGGCCCCGCAAGCCACGTGGGGATCGCTGGCCGCCGACGGCATCGCCGCGATCAATCCGCTGCAGGTCCACTGGTGGCTGATCGTCTGGCCCTGCGGTCTGCTGGCCGTCACGCTGTTGGCGCTCAATTTCCTGGGCGATGGGCTGCGCGATGCCTTCGACCCGCATCACGCGAGGTAACGTCATGAAGAAGACGATCACTGTGATATTGGCTTTCGGTCTGCTGGCCGGCTGTCGCCGAGAACAGGCGGGTCCCAGTGAGATCTACCGCGCCTGCACCGAGGAGGACTACAAGAAGAACAAGGTCATCGGCAAGCGCGGCGGGACGCTCGTGCTGGCCACGTTCGGGCAGGGACCCAAGAGCTTCAACCCCGTCACGTCGGGCGAGACCAGTACCACCGACTACACCGGGCACATCTTCGAAGGCCTAACCACCATGAACGCCTGGACCTATGCGCCCGAGCCGTTGCTGGCCGAAAGCTGGAGCCACGACGAGTCCGGCAAGGTCTGGACGGTCAAGCTGCGCAAGGACGTCAAGTGGAACGACGGCGTGCCGTTCACGGCCGACGACGTGGTCTTCACCTATATGGACGTGATCTACAACCCGAAGATCACCACGTCGACGCGCGACATCATCACCGTCGACGGCAAGACGTGGAAGGTCGAGAAGATCGACGCGCACACGGTTCGGTTCACGCTGCCGACGCGTTTCGCCATCTTCGAGCAGGTGATCGGCGGCACGGAGGTCATCCCCAAACACAAGTACGAGGCCGCGGTCAAGGCCGGTACGTTCGACTCGGCCATGGGGCTCGACAGCAAACCGGAGGATATCGTCGGCACGGGCGCGTTCATGTTCGACAATTACGAGACCGGGGTCCGGGTCACGCTGAAGCGCAATCCCCTCTACTGGCAGAAGGACGCGGCCGGCAACCAGTACCCCTACCTCGACAAGATCACGTGGCTGATCGTCCAGAACCTCGACGCGATGATGCTCGCCTTCAAGCAGGGCGAGACGGACATGTACCGCCTCCGCGGGCAGGACTTTCCGATCCTCAAGCCGCTGCAAGAGCAGGGCAAGTTCAAGATCTACTCGTTGGGACCCAATTTCGGGTCCTCCTTTGTGGTCCTCAATCAACACCCGGGTAAGAGCCCTGAGAGCGGCAAACCCTTCATCGAACCGTACAAGCGGGCCTGGTTCGAGAAGACCGAGTTCCGTCAGGCCGTCGCCCACGCGATCGACAAGCGAAGCATCATCGACACGGTCCTCAACGGCCTGGGCTATCCGCAGGACGGGCCGATGACGTTCCGGGCCGGGTTCTTCTACAACGACAAGATCAGGAAGTACGCGTACGACCCGCCCAGGTCGAAGGAGCTGCTCACCAAGATCGGCCTGGTCGATCGCGACGGGGACGGGGTGGTCGAAGACACCGCCGGACACGAGGTCGAGTTCACGCTATTGACCAACGCCGGCAATACCATCCGCGAGCGGATCTCGGAGATCGTTCGCAAGGACCTACAACGGGTTGGGATGAAGGTGAATCTGTTGTTCATCGAGTTCAACTCGCTGGTGACCAAGCTGGACAAGACGTTCGACTGGGAGTGCGTGTTGCTGGGGCTGACGGGCGGGCCCGAGCCGGGATGGGGCGGGCACATATGGAAGTCGTCCGGGCGGATGCACATGTGGTATCCCTTGCAGCCGCGCCCGGCCACGAAGTGGGAGGCTAGGCTCGACGAGATCTTTGACTTGGGCCTGAAGGAGCTCGATCGGGACAAGCGCAAGGTCCTGTACGACGAATGGCAGATGCTCGTCAACGAGCAGCAGCCTTACGTCTACACGGTTGCGGCTGAGGACCTCGTGGGCGTGCGCGACCGGCTCGGCAACGTCTTCGTCGCGCCCCTGGGCGGTCGGCTGCCGCTGCACAACAACCACGAGATCTTCATCAAGTAGGTAACCTGACCGACGAGTCGCCCATGACAAGCTTCATCATTCGACGACTGTTGATCGGGCTGCTCCTGCTGTGGGGCGCCAGCCTGATGGGGTTCTCCATCATGAAGGCGGCGCCGGGCGACTACTTCGACCGGCTCAGGATGGACCCGCGCGTCAGCCAGGAATTCATCGAGCAGCTCCGACAGCGGTATCGGCTCGACGACCACGTGCTGATTCAGTATGGGGCCTGGCTGTGGCGGTTCGTGCAACTCGATTTCGGCGAGTCGTTCGAGTACATGCTGCCGGTCAATAAGGTCATCGGCAGCCGGTTGGTCAACACGCTGGTCCTGAACCTCCTGGCCATCGCGTTCACGTGGGCGATCGCCATCCCCATCGGCATCTACGCAGCCGTTCGGCAGTACAGCCTCGGCGATAAGATCTTATCGGCGCTGGCGTTCGTGGGGATGTCGCTGCCGTCGTTCTTTTCGGCGCTGCTGTTGCTGTACATTTTCTCGGCCGTGCTCGGTTGGTTGCCGACCGGCGGGTTGACGTCGCTCGATCACGATGAGTTGTCGTTCGGGGGCAAGCTCGCGGACTACGCCAAGCACCTGGTCATCCCGGTGTCGGTCTTGTCGCTGATGGCATTGGCCGGCCTGCAGCGGATCACCCGGGGCAACATGCTCGAGGTCCTGCGGCAGCAATACATCACGACGGCCCGGGCCAAGGGCCTGAGCGAGCGGCGCGTCATCTACAAGCACGCGCTCCGCAACGCCGTCAACCCGTTGATCACCATCTTCGGTTACCAGTTCGCCGCGATGTTCAGCGGGGCCGCCCTGTTGGAGATCATCATCAACTATCCGGGCCTGGGATCGTTGATGTTGACTGCGATTCGATCGCAGGACCAGTTTCTGGTCATGGGCGGGTTCATGATGGGTGCGATCATGCTGCTCGTGGGCAACCTGCTGGCGGAGATCCTGCTGGCCGTGGTCGACCCGCGGATATCGTATTCGTAGCGACGTTCAGGACAGATCCAAATGGCGGTCGGGTGGCACGGTCAAGCCTAGCCGAGGAACGAGGCTTCGCTTGGCCGTGTAGGAATCGCAAGGTGCCTCGACAAGCGAATGACCTGGATGAAAGAAACCACGGCCAAGCTGCGCTTGACCGTGCCACCCACGCCAAATGGGTTTTGGAAGCGCGATGACGACTGACACCTTGTTGACCGACGCTGAACCGGAGGTCGCCTCCGAGCGCCCGCAGTCGCTGTGGCGGCTGAGCATGCGCAAGCTCCGCCGCCATCGACTGGCGATGTGGGCGCTGCGGGCGCTGATCGTGCTGTACCTGATTGCCATCTTCGCCGATTTCTTCGCCCCCTACGGCTACGACAACGAAGAACGCACGCACAGCTATCACTGGCCGTGGAACCTGCACGTCGTCGACGCCAACGGCAGTTGGCACTGGCCCTTCGTCTACCAGACCAGCTACCAGTTCGACGCCAACTTCAACCGGGTCTATACCGAGGACACCTCGAAGCGCTATGGCCTGAAGTTGTTCTACCGCGGCGAGCCGTACCGCCTGCTCGGCCTGTTCCAGACGACCATCCGGCTGTTGGGCGTGGACGCGCCGGGGCGGGTCTACCTGTTGGGCGCTGACTACCGGGGCCGCGACCTGTTCAGCCGCATCATCTATGGCAGCCGCATCTCGCTGAGCATCGGGCTGGTGGGCGTGTCGATCACGTTCGTGCTCGGCATGATCGTCGGCGGCGTGAGCGGCTATTTCGGCGGGCGGACCGATTTTGTCATCCAACGCGTCTGCGAGATGATCATGTTGATCCCCGCGTTCTACCTGCTGCTGATCCTCCGCGGCGCGTTTCCGCCGGGGATGGGCAGCGTGCAGATCTACTTCGGCATCGTGTTCATCCTGGCCTTTATCGGCTGGGCGGCGTTCAGTCGCGTCATCCGCGGCATGGTCCTGTCGATCGTCACGGGCGATTACGTCGTGGCGGCGCGGGGGCTGGGCATCCCGACCTGGCGGATCGTCCTGTGGCACGTCCTGCCCAACACGCTGAGCTACGCGATCGTGTATGCGACGATCAGCATCCCCGGGTACATCTTGGGCGAGTCGGGGCTGTCGCTGATCGGGCTGGGCATCCAGGACCCCGTGCCGAGCTGGGGCAACCTGTTGCAGCAGGCGATGAGCATCCCAGAGCTGAAGTTCCACCCGTGGGTGCTGATCCCGGGGGTGTTCATCTTCATTGCGGTGATGGCGTTCAATTTCCTGGGCGACGGTCTGCGCGACGCGTTCGACCCGCGCTCGCTGGCCGGGCAGGAGGCGACATGATCCAGACGTCCGACCAACCCGCCGACGATCTGCTGAACGTTCGCGAGCTGCGGACGTACTTCGACACGGACGAGGGCCCCATCCGCGCCGTAGACGGCGTGTCATGGTTCATCAGGCAGGCCGAGACGCTGGCGCTGGTGGGCGAGAGCGGCTGCGGCAAGAGCGTCTCGGCACTCAGCATCATGCGGCTGATCCCCGAGCCGCCGGGCCGCATCGCCGGCGGGCAGATCGTCTATCGCGGTCGCGACCTGCTGACGCTGCCCGAGCCCAAGATGCGCGAGGTCCGCGGCAACGAGATCGCCATGATCTTCCAGGAGCCGATGACGAGCCTGAACCCGGTCTTCTCGATCGGCAATCAGATCGTCGAGGCGATCGAGCTGCACCAGGACATCAAGGGCGCGGCCGCGGTCGAGCACGCGGTGGCCATGCTGCAACGCGTCGGCATCGCCGAGCCCGCCCAACGGGTCCGCGAGTATCCGCATCAGATGTCCGGCGGGATGCGGCAGCGGGTGATGATCGCGATGGCGTTATCGTGCAACCCGGACCTGCTGATCGCCGACGAACCGACGACGGCCCTGGACGTGACGATCCAGGCCCAGATCCTGCAACTGCTCAAACAGCTCCAGGTCGAGACGGGCATGGCCGTACTGCTGATCACCCACGATCTGGGCGTGGTGGCCGACGTCGCCGACCGCGTCGCCGTCATGTACGCCAGCAAGATCGTCGAGCAGGCCGACGTCGAGGAGCTGTTCGGCCATCCCCTGCACCCGTACACGCAGGGCCTGCTCCGCTGCCTCCCGAAGCCGAACGCGCCCAAGGAACACCTGGAGGTCATCCCCGGCCACGTCCCCAACCCGGCCCGGTTCCCCACCGGCTGCAAGTTCCATCCCCGCTGTCCGCTGGGCCGGGACGACGAACACTGCCGGCAACACGAGCCCCAACTCGAAGAACTCCGCCCCAACCACTGGGTCGCGTGCTGGAAGGCCAAGTAGGGATTGCCGTTCGGACCACCGTCACCTGGTCAGAACTGTCTGAAATAGCGCTGCTTGTTTTCCGGGTCGGGTAGGGACTTGGGCTGCCAGTAGCTCGTCGCCTCGGGGTCCGGCCTGAGGTGCAACGGATCACGCCCTAGCAGGCGGAAGATCAGACCGGTGCCGGTGATGATCCCGTAGTAAAAGACGGCCAAGACGACGTACGAGACGACGAAGCCGATCGGCCAGCTCACCACACTCAACAACAGGTAGACCGGCTTGGCCGCCAGCGGCACGACCAGCCCGACCAGGCCGATGACGACCCCGACTGCCCAAACGACCGTGCCCGCCGACGCGTAGCCGTACCACCTGAGTACCGCGCCCACGATCGCGCAGCCGATCAACGTGATCACGGCGAACTGCCGCAGCTCGCGTCGCGTCGGCGTCCAGTTGATGTCAATCAGCGCCATGAACAATCACCCTAATCCAGGTCGAACTTGGCCAGGTGCATGTCAATGTCGAACTGCTTGGCTTCGGGCTGCTCGGACTTGAGCAGCAGTTGGTTCTCCAGCACGAGCACGTCCATGTTGGTGGCCATGAAACACCGATACGCGTGTTCGGGCGTGCAGACGATGGGCTCGCCGCGGACGTTGAAGCTGGTGTTGATGATGACGGGGCAGCCGGTCTTGGCCTCGAACCGCTTCATCAGGTCGTAGAACCGTCCGTGGCGCTCCGGGTCGACGGTTTGGACGCGGGCCGAGTAGTCGACGTGCGTAATGGCCGGCACGGTCGAGCGTTTCAGTTGCAGCTTCTCCAGCCCGCGGAGCTTGGCGGCCTGGCCGTCGACGTCGAGACGCTGGTCCTTCCGGACCGGCGCAACCAGCAGCATGTAAGGGCTGTCCTGGTCGGGCCGCATCTCGAAGTAGTCGCTCACCCGCTCGCGGAGCACGCACGGCGCGAACGGCCGGAACGACTCGCGGAACTTGATCTTGAGGTTCATCACCGACTGCATCTGCTCGCTTCGCGCATCGCCGATGATGCTGCGGCTGCCCAGCGCGCGGGGGCCGAACTCCATCCGGCCCTGTGCCCATCCGACGACCTTCTCGTCGGCCATGAACGTCGACACGCAGTCGAGCAGCTCATCCTCGTCGTCGATGACGTGGTACTTGGCCCCGATCGAGTCGAGGTAGGCCCGGATCTGCTCGTTCGAGTAGGCCGGCCCGAGCAGCGAGCCGTTCTGGAAATCGCCGCCGGCCGGCTCGCGGGGCTTGTCGAGCAGCTGATGCCAGATGAACAGGGCCACGCCGAGCGCACCGCCGGCATCGCCCGCAGCCGGCTGGATCCAGATCTTCTCGAACGGACCCTCGCGGAGGATCCGCCCGTTGCCGACGCAGTTCAGCGCGACCCCGCCGGCGAGGCACAGGTGCTTCATGCCGGTCTGGCGGTGGACGTGCGTGGCGGCCTTCAGCATGATCTCCTCGCAGACGGCCTGGACGCTGGCGGCCAGGTCCATGTCCAACTGGCTGATCTGCGTCTCAGGCGCTCGCGGACCGCGCCCGAACAGACGGTGAAACTTCGGGCCCGTCATCGTCAGGCCCTGGCAGTAATTGAAGTAGGACATGTCCATCCGGAAGCTGCCGTCGTCCTTGACGTCGATCAGACGCTGGCGGATCACGTCGGCGTAGCGCGGCTCGCCATACGGGGCCAGGCCCATCAGCTTGTACTCGCCGCTGTTGACGCGGAACCCCGTAAAATACGTGAAGGCCGAGTACAGCAGACCCAACGAGTGCGGAAACCGGATCTCGTGCGTCAGCGTGATTCGGTTGCCCCGCCCGTAGCCGTGCGCCGCCGTCGACCATTCGCCGACCCCGTCAAGCGTCAGGATGGCCGCCTCGTCGAACGGCGATGGGAAGAACGCGCTGGCCGCGTGCGACTCGTGGTGGTCGGTAAAGACGTACCGACCTTTGTAGGTGCGATGCAGCCCCGCGTCCATCTCACGCGGCATGTGCAGCTTCTGCTTCAGCCACAGCGGCAGAAACCGGACGAACGAACGAAACCCGCGCGGGGCGTAGGTGATGTAGGTCTCGAGCAGCCGGTCGAACTTGACCAGGGGTTTTTCGTAGAAGCCGACGAGGTCGAGCTGGTCGGGCGATAGGCCGGCCTCGTCCAGGCAATAGTCGATGGCGTGTTTGGGGAAGTCGGGGTCGTGCTTCTTGCGCGTGAAGCGTTCCTCCTGTGCGGCCGCGACGATCCGGCCGTCGCGCAGCAACACCGCTGCGCTGTCGTGATAGAACGCGGAGATACCGAGGATGTTCATATAACAAGGATAGCAATCGGTCCGGCGCGGTTCAAACGCGCTCGATCGGCGCCGTCGCCCCTCGCGAGGGGCACGGGCAGGCCGTCCGAGCATTCCACCCCCCCCACCCCCCGGAACGTCGCGGTCGGCTATTCGGCGACGATTTCGATTCCGCTGAGGATCGGGTCCCCGTCGCGGGCGCCTTGCTTGCCGCCCGGAACCAACTCGACGGCGATCCTGGCCTCGGGGTCCGCCCGGACGTGGGCGAATTCCTTGACCAGCGGACGGTTACGTCCCTTCGCCTCACGGACGATGTCCAACCCCTGTAGCACCGGACGGTCCTGAATCTTCACGTCAAAGACGCGCTGTCCCGGCTTGACGTCCTCGAGCTCGGCGAAATGGAGCCGAACCGTGTACGCTCGCTCGACCTTCGGCGGGCCGAGCGAGACGGGTAGGAACACGTCGCAACGTTGAGGGCGCTGGCTGCCGGACGAGCGGAGTTCCGCCTTCGGGACCTTCCTGAGATCGACGTCCTTCCACTCGAAGTCGATGGTGGCGTCGACGCGCTCGAGGATGGGATCCTCAAACCACCGATTGCCGTACGCAGCGGACAGGCCACCGGGCTTGCCATCGGCCGAGTAGAGGGCAGAGGCCGGTACGATCGACTTGGGCGTCGAGGGGCTGGACCAGAACAACCGCGCCACGGCCGGACCCCTCCCTTCCTCGTAGACCATCTCAATGGTCTGTCGAACGCCCGCCTTCATCGGCACGGTGGCATAGGTCTCGCTCGGCTTGCCCTTCCCGTCATGACGGATGACGGTCTTGTCGGCGATTCGCAGCAGGGCGTGGTGATCCGACTGGACCGTCAACGTGTACGTCTCGCTGGCGGCGGGTTGGATGGATCCGCGCCATCGGGCGCAGTAGCCGTCGGCTCGGACGCCGAGGAAATCCGGCGATCCCAACGCGCCGGGCCCCGTTCCCAACACGTTGACACACAGTTCGTTTCGGTTCAGGCCGGCCTCTTGAAGGACGCGGAACGGGACGGCCAGTTCGACCGTCATCGTCTTGTCGTCCGTGGACACGGCGCTGGTCCATGCCCCGTTCCAATCGCGATTGAGGCCCCTCAGCGGGTCATAGGCCTTGCAGTCCCACACGCCATCAAACCGCGCGCCCGATGCCGAGACGCCCAAATGCACACACGCACGGTTTGCCCGATCGCTTACGTACAGCTCCCACGAATCGTCTTCCCAGACGCGTGCGTCGTTGCCTCGGCATTTCTTGACCCACGGCGGCTTTCCCTTTTCCGACGAGCGGGTTTGGCAGCGAACGGCTACGTACAAATTGTCATCGTCGTAGCGCAGATACAGCATGGCCGTGCGCTTCAGTGCATTGGTAAAGCCCAGTCGAATTCGCCCTTTCTCGCTGGCGTCGAGCAGGCATTGATCCAATTTCCCGTCGATGACGAGGGGCCGTTTGCATGAGAACGCGACGGCGGGCTTGAGCCCGATGAGGTCGACGGTGACGCGACCGGGATTGCGGACTCCGGAGCCGTAGAGCCAGGACTTGTCCATTGTCGCCAGTTGGTCTTGGCGCGGATGGCGGTAGAACTCGGCCTGCTTCGACGCAACGGTCATCCGAACGGGCACTGCCCCGTGCAAGATGGGTCGGGGCGTGCCAAGCCAGCGCGTGCCGTCCGCATCGAGCCGGTCGCCCGGCGCGCCGATATTGAGGTTCGCCCGGGACAGGGGCGCCGGGGAACCGCGCCCCGCGAACACGAGCCAGGGCCCTTGCGTCCGGTCCGCCAAGGGCACCAGGGCGAGTGACGTCTGGAAGTTGTAGCTGCACGGACATCCGCTACTGGTCTCGGGCACGACCACCAGCCCGTTGGCGGGGACCATGTTGATCGAGCAGCCCACGCGAACGCCGCCGAACGTCGTGGTCCCGTCGGTCTTGAAGTCGTAGAACCCCGCGACCCCGGATCGGAACAGCAGCATGGTCTGGCAGCCGGCCACGCTCCCGCAACCATAAGACTGGATGTACTGCCAGGGGTCTTGTTCGCCCGTCGTCGGGTCGGTCGCCATCCGCTGCTCGCCCGTGCGCAGGTGGTAGGCGTGTGGCTGCGCGATGATCCAGTCGCCACGGATCAGCGGCGGCCTTTCGGGCACGATCGGCTTCTTCCACAACGGCTTGCCGGTGGCCGCATCGTAGGCGACGTTGGCGTAGATCGAAACGACCTCCTTGGCGACCTGCACCCAGTCGAGGCGGGTGGGGGGCACGTTGTCGCGGCGCCAGACCTCGGTTCCGTCGGCCAGGTTCAGGGCCACCAAGGTTCGTGAAGGCTTCTTGATGATCCCGCGCCGCCGTGCCTTCTCGTCCGGGGCTTCGATATCGAGGCAATAGAGCCTCCCGTCGCCGAAGGCGATCGCTGTGTTGGAGACGCGGTGGGCGGGGCGCCACTGCCAGCGGGGCGAGCCGTCGCGCTTGTCCAGGGCAAACACCACTGAATTCCGTCGGCAATTGCCCAGGAGCAGATCCCCCGCGAGATCGACATAGCCCCACTCGGCCGGCTCCTTGGAGACCGATTCGGGCATCGCGTGGGTCGCTACCTGCCTGCCCGTCTCCTGGCTGATGCGATGGCAGACCGACCCGATGACCACGTAGAGCATGTCATTATCGGCCACAAAGTTCGCCGACCGCCACACGACCCCGATACGGCCGACGCCGCGCATGGGCCGACACCACAATTCACGCCCGTTGTACGCGTCGAAGGCGATCAGGTGATGCTCACCCGTGACAAAGACGCGCCCGTTGACCGAAAGTGGAGGCGAGCTGCCGTAGTGACGATCCATTATGCGATCGGGGCCCGGGCCTCCGAACCAGAGCAGCTCCAGCGGCGCGGCCAGGCGGCGCTCCTGGCCTATCCCGGTCCTGCCGCCGTCGGCCCACTGATGCCGCCACTCGCCGGCACCGGGCAGCGGGCCGCGGACGATCATGGGTCGGCCCTTGTTGTCCTTGGTAATCTCCTGCGCTGGGGCGCCGGCCTCACGAAGGATGCGACCTCCGTCGACACCGTCGTCGAACAGGAGCACGCCGCCGCAGGGGCGGAGGACGCGGTAGAGCTCGCGTCCGGCCAGCCCGTCGGCCTTGTCCGCGACGAGGATGAGATCGGCGAAATACGGCGCGAACGGCAGGCGGCCCGGCTCCGGCAGGGTCACGACGGCCACGCGGACACCGTACAGGTCTGTATGCATCAGTTTCCGCCGCGCGGCGGCCGCCCGGTCCTCGCCTCGAACGGCATGGACCACGTGAAACCGGCTGCGCCTGGCCAGGGCCGCGGCCATCTCGCAGTCCGCGCCGCCGACTACCAGCGCATAGCCCTCCTGCTTGCGCGAACGCCGAATAGCCTGGTCGGCCAACGCCGTCGTCTTGGCCGGAATCGTAATTCGCCAGTCGGGAGAATCACTGATCAGGCGCGGGCCGGGCCTGGGCGGGCCAAAACAGGTCAACACGCCCTGGTCCGTCGACGCGATCAGGCGTCCGGCGGCGATGGCCAGTCCGCGGACCGGACCCGGCAGGTCTTCCGTGTGGTACCATTTTCGGGTCCCTGTTGAAGCGTCAAGTGCGGCGATCATCCCCTTGCCGCCGATGAAGAGCAGCTTGCCGGCCAGGGCCAGGCTGTAGACGCGCGGATGCGACGCGGTCCATTTGACCGACTTTTCCGGAGCCCTTCGCTTGGGCAAGGCGACCAGGTCATACGCAGCGGCCTGCCCGTTGCTGACGGCGTAGAGGATATCTCCCGCGGCCAGGACACGGTGCTTACCCTTGAGCTCGAACCGGGGCTTGTTGGTCTTGACGTCATA
>CAYOGX010000045.1:0-11825 GCA_964403235.1 uncultured Planctomycetales bacterium
CGCGTTGACAAACGTGATGCTCAGGTCCTCGCCGACCATCACCAGGCCGTAGGGCATCCTGCCGAGTAGGTCGGTCACCCAGTTGAATTGGTAGCGGTTGACCGTCTCCTGGGCCTGCTGACGGACTTGGAAGGCCTCGAGCTCGCGGCGGGCTTCGGCCAGCTCGTTGATCAGACGGTTCCACCCTTGCGACAGCGCACCGTGGGAGTCCTCCAATTGGAGCCGCGTCAGATCGGATTCGATCTGGCTGGCGGCGGCTTGAAGGTTATCGTTGATGATGCTCAAGGGCCGCCGGCGCTTTCGGGACGAGCGAAGCGCAAGGACCCCCCCGAGCCCCAACGCAACGGGGATCAACGCATACAAGACCAACTCACCGCCGTCCGGAAGCATGATGTCCGTTCAAGGGCTCCTTGTTCAACAAAGGACCCGGGCGCGCGTCCTCAGGCGGGGCCCGGAAACGTCATACCGTCTCCGGCCCCCAGGCGGCTCACAGGACGGCGCCGCATAACCAATATCGAAGCAAGCTTTCGATGAATTAACTTAGGGATTAAGGCGCCTGGGTGCGGCCGACGGCTGCGCCGATGCCACGATCGGGGACGCCGGGGTCTGTGTGGCGGTGCGGAAATGGGCGTCTGATAAGATCGCCGTGCCGGACGCGGCGTCCCAACTTCGAGTTCCGGAGGTTCGACTACTAGAGGGTTGCCCAACAGAGGGCAGTGGATTACCCGGTGCGCCCGAGCGCCCCATAACCCCAGGTAGGCCCGGCTGGGGTGATCGCAGCCTGTGACACCCACCGAACGGCCGGCAGAGCCCGCACTACTGCGGGCGATAGAAGCGTCGCGCCCACAGTTCCAGCATTAGCAGGGCCCAAAGCTGACTTTCCAGCCATCGCCCCCGCCCGAGGTGCCGCCGCCATAGTTGCCGGACCCGGTCCGCGTCGAGCCAGTCGCGCAGGTGGGCCGTCCTCGACAGGATGGTGTCCTCGACCATGTCCCGAAGCGGCCCGCGAAACCACGCGGCCAGCGGCATCGAAAACCCCATCTTCGGTCGATCGACGATCTCGGTGCCGATCCGCGACCGCGCCGCCTGCTTGAACAGGTACTTGCCCTGTCGGCCGTTGAGCTTGAGCCGGTGCGGGATGCCAGCCATGAACTCCATGAAGACGTGGTCCAGGATCGGCACGCGGACCTCGAGGCTGACGGCCATGCTCGCCCGGTCGACCTTGCACAGGATGTCGTCGGACAGGTACGTCTTGATGTCCACGTACAGGCTCCGCGTCAACGGGTCCCGCGCGGACGTGCGCTCGTAATGATACTGAAAGACCTCGCGCGGGTCGTAGTCGGCCAGGTCCCGCCGCATGTCACCCGACAGCAGCGCCCGCGCCCCCGCGCCCTGCTCGAAGGCCATGCTCCGATAGTGGGCCTCCGCGTCGCTCATCGTCCCCAGCAACGCGAGCTTCGAGCGGAACCGCAGGAACCACGGCATCCAGTCCGGGTTGGGATACGTTCGCGCCAACGGGCCGAACACCCAACGCCGCAGCGCCGACGGCACGACCGACCGCATCCGCCGTTCCTTGGCCAAGTCGCGGTAGCGCCGATAGCCCGCCATGTTCTCGTCGCCCCCGTCGCCCGATAGGGCGACGGTCACGTTCTGCCGCGCCATCTTGCTGACGTAGTACGTCGGCACGGCGCTGTGGTCGGCGAAGGGCTCGTCGTAATGCCACGCCAGCCGCTCGACGACGTCGACCGCGTCGGGCTCGACCACGTAGCGGTGGTGTTCCGTGCCGAACCGCTCGGCCACCCGATCGGCATGGGGCAGCTCGTTGAAGCGCTGCTCGGCGAAGCCGATGCTGTTGGTGATGACGGGCCGATCCGACTGTTCCGCCATCCCCGCCACCACCGAACTGCTGTCCAGCCCGCCGCTGAGAAACGCACCCAACGGGACGTCCGACACCAGCCGCATGCCCACCGACTCGCGGAGGTGCTGCCAGAACCGCTCGCCCAGCTCGTCCTCGCCGGCGGTGGACGGCTCGGGGAATGTCAGGTCCCAGTACTCGCTCGTGCGAACGCGCCCGTCCTCGAACACCAGGACGTGCCCGGGCCGGAGCTTCTCGATGTCACGAAACATGCTCTTGGGCGCCGGCACGTAGTACAACGTCAGGTAATCCAGCAGCGCCTCGGGCCGGATCTGGCGTGGCACGTTCGGGGCGGCCAGGATGGCCTTGATCTCCGATCCGAAGACCAGCCGCTGCCCGTCGAAGTGGTAGTACAGCGGCTTGATGCCGACCCGGTCGCGCGCCAGCAACAGCCGGCGGCGCGGCTCGTCCCACATCGCCAGCGCGAACATGCCGCGGAGCCGCTCGACGCAGCTCGGACCCATCTCCTCGTACAGATGCACGATGACCTCGGTGTCGGTGTGGGTACGGAACCGGTGTCCCTTGGCCTCCAGCTCGGCCCGCAGCTCGGGGAAGTTGTAGACCTCGCCGTTGTAGCTGATCCAGACCGTGTCGTCTTCGTTGCTCAGCGGTTGGTGCCCGCCGGCCAGGTCGATGATGCTCAGTCGGGTGTGGGCCAGGACGCAATGGGTGAATGCCCGCGTGCCCCGATCGTCGGGCCCGCGATGCCGGAGCGTCTCGACCATCGCATCGATGGCCGACCGGTCCTCGTCCGTCAGCCCCCGAGCATCCGCCACACCCGCGATGCCGCACATGCGCCCACCTCGGCCATCAAGCTAGGTCGTTTGGCGGCAAACTGCAACGGTCATCTTTGGTAGCACACTTGGTCGCGCGGGACGGTGCGGCAGGCGCCTACATCGCCGTCAGTTCGCGCGGCTGCTAAGCCGGCGCGTCAGGAGCCAGATCCGCAAGGACTTCAGCACCGCACTCAGGACACCGCCCGCTGACGTTGCCGGTCAGGTCGTAGCCGCACTGTTGACAATGTCCGGGTGGAAAGCGTCGGTCGCGATGCCAAAGCACGAGGGTCGGGGTGAACAGAAGCACAAAGAGCAGCCAGAGGGGGATCACGGCCCGCCAGAACCCCCGGAGCCCTTGTGGAACCGCACCCAAGAGGCGTCGGGGGCGCAGCCGCCACCAGGATCTCCATGGAAGGTGGTCGGCGGCGATTGGCGAGAATCCGATTGCCGACCCTATGGGTCGATGGCCTCAGCGCTACTGATATTGGGCCCGAGACGAGCGGCGTGACGGCAGACGTCAACAAAAGACCTTCCAGTGCGAGTCTGCACATCAATGTGTCCGTCGAGCAAGATGATGGTGAGAATGCGATCCTCCAAGATGCCACCGGGCGTCGCATGTTGCCAAACGAAGGGCACCGTGACGCTGATGACAAACAGCAGCAGCAGTGAGACGCAGACGACCGTGCCCCCCTATTTAAGCACCCGCCGTACTCGGGAGCGCCGTCGCATACACGCCAGCCTATCCCGTCGATGAACGCGGTTCAACGGCCCTCGACTGCCCCCTGCTGTCCGTGTCTCCTCCTTGGGCCGGAGGGCTTCCCGATGATAAGGGCTCAGCGCGACGGAGCGGATCGGCGTTGCTCGGCAACCGGCGCCGTCGCCGACGTTGGGGACAAGGGGTGATGCGCGGCGGGGAGTTCTTTTCCGCGTTTCCTGAAAGAAAGCAGGGCGGCGAGCGAAGTCTCTCCATAGACCCGCGGGCCCGTTGCGCAACGTGGGCCCAAGGGGACCGGCGAAGCACAGTGACTGAAGGAGACAGTGGTACGAGTGCGCGCCGAGCGTGCGGCAGCGCGCAAGAAAACAAGGAGTGTAGCCATGTTTACAAAAGCAAGGTGGCCTTATTCGATCGCGCTCTTGGTCGTAGGGATTATGGCCTTGGGGTCAGTGGGTTGTGATCTGGATGACCTCTATGGTGGTAGCTCGTCCGGTTCGGGGGCCCGCAGTGCAGGCACGACGGGGACGCCCTCTGCGTTCTACTGGAACGGGCATTGGTACTACAGTGACGGTCACGGCCGCACGACGAGGCTTGGACCCCGTCTGGGCGGGTCCCCGGGCCTGAGACGTCCGTAACCCCGGCGAGTCCGGCCGATCAGACTCAAGCCCAACCCGAGCGCTCCCAACGCCAGGATGCCGAACCCCTGGCAGGGCACGGCCGACGTGTCCACCGGTTCGGTGCCGAGGCAGTCGGCCACGCTTGGATCAGCCAGGGCGGGGATGACCTCGCGTCGACCCGATGGCTCGGGCACGCCGCCCACGCCGACCCGCAGCTCGTAATCGCCGGAGGCCCCCAGCTCGTCCAGCGGGGGCGTGCTGGTGACGGCGAGGTAGTACCGGCCGGGGGCGTCGAACCGAAACGTCAGGAACGGATCGACGGTGCTGATGCTCCCCTCGTCAGGCGTGTCGGTGTCGTCGTTCTCGGCGAGCAGCCGGCCGTCCGCGGCGTACAGGTCGAGCCTGGCGTCGACCCACGAGGGCCCCGGCAACCCGCCGCCGTGGTCGATGTCGAAGTACCACGTCGCCCCGACGGTGTCGTCCGTCACGTCGAGGGCGTACACGTCGAGGTCGCGCGTAAGTTCGCTCTCCCCGTTCTCGGCGATCGCGATGGACCCGAGGATGATGGTGTTGGGTCCGATGGATTGGGCGTGCTCGACGGTGTCGTTGTCCTCGCGCGCGGGTAGATCCTTCTCGTACTCCTCGAAGACGTTGGCGAATCGCAGCGGGGAGGTCTCGAGGAACAGGCGTCGCGCTTCGGCGAGGATCTCGTCGGCCCCGGCGGGGTTGAGGTACCGCAGGGCAAAGGCGACGAACGCCCGGTCGCCCGGGGGGATGTCGGTGTAGTGGGCCCCCCACGGGATCGGGATTTTCATGACCGAATGGATCTCGGTCCGAAGCAGTGGCCGGCGGCGGGCGATGTGCTGACCGCACAGAAACTCGCTGGGCTGCATGCACCGCGCATCGATCCGCACCGACTCGAGCGCCAAGAAATTGAAGCTCGCGTCCCTGTGATACGCCTCCGACGGGTGCGCCATCCCCAACACGTGCCCGATCTCGTGCAACGCGACCGTGTAGATGTCGATGGCGTCGGCGTCGACGTACCGGGTGTAAGGGTGGCCGAGCGGCCGGTCCACCAGCAGCGGTTCGTCGGCCAGATCGCCGAACAGCTCCGAGCTGTCGAAGACGATCGGCAACGACATGAAGAACAACCCGAAGATCGGAATGGAGTGGGCGCCCGCCACCGAGTCGGACTGCAACTGGTCGGGGATGAACCGCTCGTAGTCGAAGGTGAGGACGCCCAGGTCGCCCATTAGGCAGATCGGCACCCGCTTGAACCGCAGGTTCAGCGGCGCCAACACGCCGTTCCACGTGTCAAAGGCCCGCACGATGGCGGCCTCGAGACGCGCGATCTGCTCGTCCGTGTAGTCCTGATTGGGTGAATTGCGCAGGCCGCGCATGTTCACGACGTAGCGCAACTCGCCGTCGCTAAACTTGAACGGGTCCACAGAGGGGTACGACTCGGGCCGATCCGAATAGAGATGTCCCATCCCCCAAGCCGGATCCGACGCCCAAGCCGCGAACGCCGTCCAGCAAACGATCAGAAATCTGCGACGCATGGCCACCTTCCCTGAGCCCGCCTCGTCGATGCACCCCAAGGGGCCGGCAAGTGCCCAACCCCCCCTATCCCGGAAGCGGCAGCGCCCGTTGACGGCGGCCGGTCGCCAACCAGGAAGACCGACTATATCATCCCAAGCAGACCGGAACAACCTGATGCCCGCGCGCAGGCCGGGACTGGCCGGCGTCTTTGATGTCGCTTTGAGTCTTCAAGGTGCCCGGCTGTCACTGACGGAGACGCCGCCAGCGGCATCCGGAGAGGAGGACCTAGCGGTGCCGTCGAGGGTTACCTGTCGGGCCAACGGCGGCGACGCACGATGGCCAGGCCCCCAAGGGCCCCCAAGACGACGGGAACCAATGGGGCCGCCCCGTCGCTGCACTTGAACTTGGCGACGACGCCATAGTCCCCATCCATCGTCAGGCACAATACGTCGTTGGTGTCCTGGGCGATGTAGTTCGCGTCGCCCGGATGGTTGGGGTCGTAGATCCGCCACTTGACGAATTGCTTGCTGCCATTGGGGATCGCCGTCAAGACGACCTGCTGACCCTCGACGTAACTTCCCTGGTTGGGATCGTTCGGGTCTGGCTGGTTGGGATCCGTCGCGACGGTCCCGTCCGTGGGTGTCTTCAGCGTCACAGTCAGCGAGTAGAAATCGTCTGTCAGGACGAGTGGGCCGTATCCGTATATGTCATCCTTGCCGGACGAACCAAGATCGGGGTTCTCTCCGCCCACCGCCAGGTAGTTCCTGACCTGGGCATTCGTGTCGTTGGGGAAGGCTTCCCAGACCAAAGCGGCCACCCCGGCAGCGTGGGGAGACGATGCGGATGTCCCCGTGAACCCGCCCGCATAGGTGACGCTGGCGGTATCGTCCGGCCCGCAGAGATCGGGCTTGGTCAGAACGGTCTGACCTGTGTAGGCCCCGTTGGTCGGACCGATGGCACTATAAGGCTCGATCGGTCCGGTCAGGTAGTTGTCTTCATCGATGGCCCCAACCGCCATGGCCGACGCGGCGTCGGCCGGGCAACCGATGCTGCCCGGGGCGGGCGTCGCAGCGTTGTCATAGCCGTAGTAGTAGACGTCGTCATACCAGGACCGGAGAACAAAACACGGGGATGTGGTGGCTGAGTACTTGACGACGATGACCCCGTAGTAACCCGGATTGGAAACGGCGTACCCGATTGCCTCGGTCGGTGGCTGTGTGCCGCTCTGCCAGTTCTCGGATCCGGTCACAATTGCCCACGAGGATCCTTTCCAACGAACGAGATACAAATCGAAGTCCTGATCCGTGGTGGGCCACGCGTTCCACGTCAGGTGCAGCACGATGACCTCTCCGGCAATCTGGTATCCGATCTCGTTGATTTCCACACCGGGGGCCCACTGCATCACGTCATCACCGTCGTCATCCACCCAGCAGGTCAACGTGTGTGCTTGCCGGTCATTCCCGGCCGAATTGGCCCATAGCACGCCGGTCGCATAGGCGTCATTGACGACGGTCACCGGCGAGGGCACCATCGAGGAGTAGGCCACGCCGTCGAAGAAGTTGAAGCCGTACCAGCCCATCGAGTGGTTGATCACGTGGATGCCGTTGGTAATGCAGTAGTCCCCCGCAGCTTCCAGATCACTGTCGTCGCCTATCTTAATGAGATAGAGCTGCGCGTCGGGTGCCATGTCGTAGACGATCTCAGCCACGCCGCAGCCATGGCTAGTCCCGGACTCCATTCCCGAACCGGTGTAGTCCACCTCGATGGCGGAGGCGGGAATCTCGTTCTCGGCCTGACGAGCGGCCAGACCGATGAAACCGCCGTCGATCACCGCGACCTTCACGCCGTCGCCCGTCAGACCGCGGGCATGCCAGTCGTCTGCGTTCGTCAAGCCCAATGCTTCGCTGATGACGGTATTGTCTAGACGGGGTTGGATGGGAAGACGCGCGTGATCGAGCAGGTCGACGTCGGTCGCCAACGTCTGTAAGAGACCCAGAGGCACATTCACCTTCACGTGGCGCTTGCCTGTCCGGAGAACGTCGCTCCCTCTCTGCGAAAGCGCGGCGGCCAGCTCACCCGGTGCTATGCCCGCTTTGGGCGCTGCAATGACGGTGATCGTTTCGCCCTTGACCGGTAGATCTTGGGCCTGGGCAAACGCCAGGGCCTGTTCCTGCCCGAAGCGAGCCCGTTGATCCATAAGTTGCAGCAGTCTGCCCCGCAGCTTCTTGACGCCCTGCGGATACCGTTGCAGCAGCGCTGCTCTCCCCGCTCTCGCTTCTGGCCCCAGACTTGGTGCCGCCATCATTTCGGGCGGGTTGGCCAAGTACCGAGGCACCGGGTCCTCGCCCGACGCAGGGCTCGACAACACCCCGAGACACACCACCAACACCACCGTGGCCGCAGTTGTCAGTCTCATCCCTTTACATCCCCATATCAGTTTCGCCTTTTACTGCCTTTATAGCAAGGTACAGGATATAGATGACCGGTCCGCCCAGTGTGTTCCCATCGCCCCCCGGGGGCAGCGGAGGCGACGGGCCCGCGAGATCCACCCCAGCTTGATGACCTGCGGCGTGTGCGGTAGGTTGCCGTGCCATGACCGATCGATGCGGGGTCAGCTTCATCATCGCCACGCGCAACCGGCGGGAGGTGCTCCTCGAGACGGTCGCGCGGGTGTACGCGTGCGGTCTGGATCGGTCGGACATGGAGATCTTCGTCGTGGACAACGCCTCGACGGACGGGACGGTGGCGGCGCTGTCCGAGCGTTTCGAGCAGGTCCGGGTCTTGGCGTTGGCCGAGAACCGCGGCAGTTGCGCCAAGGCGTTGGCCCTGCCGGACGTGCGGTTCCGGTACGTCGTTCACTTGGATGACGACTCCTGGCCGATCGACGACTCGATCCCGCGGCTGGTCGATCGGTTCGAGCGGACGCCCGGCCTGGCCGCCGCCGGCTTCATGGCTCATTTGCCCGACGGCCGGATCGAGTGCAGTGCCCTGCCCGACGTCTTCATCGGTTGTGGCGTGGGCCTGCGGACCGAGGCCTTGCGCCGGGTCGGCGGCGTCGACGCGTGGTTCTTCATGCAGGCCGAGGAATACGACCTGGCCTTTCGGCTCGCCAACGCCGGCTACGAGGTCCGCGTCTTCGACGACCTGCACGTCAGGCACCTCAAGACCCCGCATGCCCGTTATCGCGGTTCGACGGCCTACTATGACATACGCAACAACGTCGTCATCGCCTGCCGGTTCCTGACGGGCGAGTGGTTGCGTGCCTATCTGGCCGATTGGATTCAACGCTATGCGTGGCTGAGCGCGTCGTCGGACAACGGAGGCGCGTTCGCACGCGGGCTGGCCGCCGGTCTCTGGCGGGCGGCGGCGGACCAGCTTGCCGGCCGGGGCCAACCCCTGTCGCCACGCACGTTCGAGCAGTTCTTCAGACCCAGGCAGATCGAGGCGAACATGGCCCGGCTCCGCGACACCGGCGTCCGACGGGTCCTGTTGGCCGACTTCGGAAAGAACATCTTCGCCTTCTGGCGGGCTGCGAACGTGACGGGCATCGAGCCCGTTGCCATCGCCGACGACCGCCTCGCCACACCTGCCGGCCGAACCTACCGAGGCACGCCCATCCTCGCGACGACCGAAGCCCTATCCATCGACGCGGACGCCGTCGTCGTGGCCAACACGTCATACGCCCACGTCACCGAACGAGCCCAACAGCTCACCCAACGGACCGACCGCCCCATCCACAACTGGTTCGCGCGCCCTTGGCCTCCCGCGAAAAACGAAGACTGAAGGACGAGCTGGTCTGAAGGACGAGCTGGTGGGGGGGTGGGGGGTCACACCTACACTATTAAGTTTCTTGTAGCCGCAGCTTCGCCTCCACCTTCTGGAGTTCCTCTTGGAGTGGCCTGTCGCGGCGGAGCCGTTTGGCAACACGGTCGCGGGCTTGCGTCAGACCACTGACCGAAACACCGAGCTCACTGGCGAGCCCTGTGAGGCTTGATCGGTAGCGGCAGTACTTGCTCGCACAGTACATCAACATCCGACGCGCCTTACGGTGGGCGCCCTTGCGCTGCAAGAGGCGGTCGGGCACCACGCCATACAACACCGCCACCGCTGCCGTCACCTCCTCCAGACTGAAGGATGCCTGAAGATGCACCAGCGACGGCTCCTCACGCCGGTCGCTCTGGCGGCGCAACAGATACTCCCGCTTGATGTGGTCCACGAAGCTGTCGGTTCCCACAATGCTCTGCTCCGCGGCAGCAAGGAAGGGATTCTCGACCTCGCGCAACAGCCCTTCCTCCACATACCGGCGGTACCGCCGCATTTGCTCACGCCGCGTTCCGGACCACTCGGAGAGGACCCGGCCCATGTCAAGCCATTCAGGGGCCTTGCGCACCCCGATGTGGGCAGGATAGCTCGACCACCGGAATCGGCGCAGATGGTCGCGCCTTTCCCTTAGTGGGCGACGGCCGTGCCGGCGCACGCGAACCGGATTCAAGTGAATATAGCGCGACAAGACCGCATGATATGCACCGTCTTCCACCAGATGCGCCTTGAAGCGCCCCTGGAACACGTGGCCGCAGCTACCGCGGCTCCTGTTCAGCGACACGGTGAACGACGTGAGAAAGCCCTGCATGAACCGGCTGAGATTCGCCTGTTCCGTCTTGAGATACAGATGGAAATGGTTCGGCAGGCAGCAGTAGCAGAACAGGCGCACCCGAAACTGATCGGCAAACGCCGCCAGTTTGTCCAGGAACAGGTCGTACTCCTCGGGGCGACGGAATACGGTGCCCCGCTGATTGCCACGGTTCATCACGTGGTAGCAAGCGCCCGCGTACTCAATGCGAAGCGGCCGTGCCATGTGTTGGTCCTCCGTCGAAGTGCCGCTGTTGGATCCGGATGCGAGTCCTCATATTAACACACCGAGGGTAAACTTAACAGTGTAGGTGTGACCCCATCCGCTTCCAACTTCTTATTCTGCCATCCATCCGTGGAGGGTTCGGCCGTCAACGATCAATAGGGTGTCGTTGGCGAGGTAGACCTCGCGGGCGCTTTGATAGGTTCCCAGGTCGATCATTCCACCTTCAGCCGGTAGCAGGCCGCTGTCGTCGCGGCGGTCGTAGAAGTAGGCGAGGAAGGATCGTCTTGTGCGGTCGGCCTGTATGACGGTCCGCTGGTCGATAGCGACGAGGTAGGGTTGTGTGACCTGCTGGCTGGTCAGGTTCGCGCCTCGGTCGGTCGTTCCGCGCCATTTCAGTTCGAGCGTGTGGGCGTCCAGGGCTGCTACCGACCGGCCGTTCAGGACGAACAGCCGGTCGCCGCCCAGCGCGGCGACGATGCCGCCGGGTCTGGGCCCGATCAAGGAGGCCGATTCGGCCTGGACCTTGCCGGTCTGGAGCGACCGTCGGACGAGGGTCCGTCCGTTGTGTGACAGGTAGAGGCCGTCCGGTCCGGCCAGGAGCGTTGCCCGGAAGTTGGGGGAGACCATGGACGTCTCCCAGGCTTGGGTTCCGGCGTAGGGATCGAAGGCGTATAGCTGCCGGCCGGTGGCGGCCAGGAGGAGGCCTTGCTCGGAGATCTTCAGCCAGAAGGTCCGACCCAAGGTGCCGGCCTTGATCCGCCGCACGACCCGACCGGTCTCGGCGTCGAGCACGTGGATGGCGGGCGCCTGTCCGCGCGTGGCGGGCACCGGGTAGATGAGGAACTCGTCGTCGGCGACGAGCTGTCGTTCGGCCCCATCGGGCAGCCGGCCTCGCCAGATGACGCGGCCGCGATCGGCATCGACGCACAAGGTCCGGCCGTCGTCGAGCGCGGCAAACACGCGGTCCTGGGTCATGGTCCAGGCGACCCACTTGCGGAGGTTCTCCGGGTCGACCTGAGGCTGATCGGCCTCGGCCGGGTGGGCCTCCACCGACCAGGCCACCTTGCCCGAATCGATGTCCACGCCGAACAGCCGCCGCCGCGTGACCAGGACCAATCGTCCCGGGGTCATGCCGATGAGCGTCGGCTTGATCTTGCAAACCAACGGTTCGGGCCACAGGGCGCGGTTGCCCGGCGCGGTGAAGGCCTCGACCCGCCCCGCGCTGTGGGTCACGTACAGGTCCCATCGCGTGGTCGACAGGTCGGCATACTCGGGGCGCAGCACCCAGACCCAACCGGGGAACTTCCGCGACCATTGCTTGGCCAACGGAACCGCGAAGCGCGGGCGCGGCGGTAGCGCGGATCGGCTGTCGAGCACTTGCTGAGCGTACTGGGTGAACCCGATGGAT
>CAYOGX010000046.1:0-11692 GCA_964403235.1 uncultured Planctomycetales bacterium
CCCACGATTCGCGCCGTCGTCAATGGTGAGGAGCACCTGTTCTACGACGAGGGGGAGTTCACCGCGTTTCGCAGCCAGGCCCAAGAGCGGTTCGGCGAGCTGACCGTCGTGGAGGCCAGCGATTTCGGCGATCAGGAGCCCGGTCAGCCCGACGGGCCCGCACCGGCCAAGAAGCTCCTGCGGTCGGAGCTGGGCGAGGGCACCGTGCTGCAAGAGGAGTTCGGTGCGCTCGAGCAGTTTGGGCTCGGCGTGGAGGACTACTTCGCGCAGCGCGAGCGGCTAGTTTCGGGCGAGCTCAAGCCGGCCAAGTTCATCCTCTGTGCCGGCGACGAGCCCGTCAGCGAGTTGGCGAACCTCGCGGAGGTCGCCCCCGCCGTCCGCCGGATGGGCAGCCAGGGCGTCCAGGTCAAGCGCTACAAGGGCCTGGGCGAGATGAACGCCGATGAACTGTGGGAGACCACCATGGACCCCGAGCGCCGGGCGCTGCTCAAGGTTATCGTTTCCGACGCCGACCTGGACGAGGACGCCGAGCAGTTCGAGATCGACGCCCGCGAGGCCGACCGCATCTTCAGCATCCTCATGGGGGACGACGTCGAGGCCCGCCGCGATTTCATCGAGACCCACGCCGCCACCGTCAGGAACCTCGACGTATAGCTTGGCCTGGGAGGGGAGGCGCCTGAGACCGGGCCTGCCGTAACGGGACCCGACGCGGGCGTGTGTTCAGGGGGCGTCCTGTTGGCGTTCTACGCGTGTGAGTGGGCGAGCTGGCGGCGTTCGGCGCGGCGGCTGCGCTGGTAGGCGCGGGCCTGGTGGACGAAGGCCTCCAGTTGCGTGTGCAGGGCCGGGTCCTGCTGCCCGTCGTAGCTGATCCCGATCGCGGGCATCCCCGCCAGCGCGTCGCGGACGACCCGCCGCATCACCCCGCTGACGATCGTCGACGGCATGCACGTGAACGGCATGACGTTGACCACGCCGTGGCACCCGTGCTCGCAGAACTCGATGATCTTGCCGATGGACACGACGGCCTCGCCCTCGAACGTCGGGTCGATGTAGGGCGCGGCGTACTCGAGGATCGTCTTGGTCGGCGGCTCGATGACGTCGCCCACCATCGGGACGAACGGCTCGGCCAGGCGCCGCTCGATCTTGTGCTGGACCTTGTCCTTGAGGTGGTTCTTGAGCCACTCGCCCCAATCGCGCTCGCGGGCGGCCCCCCACTTTCGGGTCAGGTTGGTGTAGTACATCCACTCGCCCACGCTGGCGAGGGACGTCTCGGCGCCCAGGGCCTCGAGCTGATCGATCACGAAGTTGTTGCTGACCGGATGGCTGCGGATGTAGATCTCGCCGACGATGCCGATCCGTGGCTTGAGCACGCTGCGGTCGACGGGGACGGCCTCGAACGCCTCGGCCGACTCGTGCATGAACTGCGCGATGTCGTCCTCGCTCGGCGCCTTGACCAGCAGGTGGCAGAGCTGCTTGAGCGACCGGTGGTAGACCTCGTCGACCTGGCCCTTTTGTCTCTCGTAGGGTCGCAGGGCCAGCCGGACCTTGGTCAACACGTCACAGGCGACGATGCCGTTCCAGGCCAACCGCGTCGGATCGTTCTCGAAGACGTTGAGCTCGCTGTAGAAGTTCTTGTCTTGCGATGGGGCCAGGATCGGCACGTCGTCGAACCCGATGTCCTTCAGGATCATCTTGTGCAGGCAGTTGTACATGCCGAACCGGCAGGGCCCCGACCCGCTGGGCATGAAGAACGCGGTCTTGGTGCGGTCGAAGCCTGGCTCGCGGCACTTCTTGACCATGTCGCCGGCCGTCATCGTACACGGCAGGCACTCCTTGCCCGAGGTGTACCGCCGCCCGAGCTCGAGCGCCTCGTTATCGGTGATGGGCAGGACCTCGGTCCGCTGGCCCATCCCCTCAAACGCCGCCTGGATCGCGTGGGCGCCGTCGCCCATGTACGGGATGTACAGGACGCGGTCGGTGAACGTGTCCTGGCCCACCGGGTAGAGCGAGACCTCGCCGCTGGGCCGATCGATCTTGGCGTTCTTGAGGCTCTCCAGGAACGCCTCGAGCCGCGTGATCACGCCGGCGTCGGCCGAGTGCTCGTCGATCTCGAGCAGCAGGCACGGTTTGGGCGCCATCGCGCGCTTGAAGAAGTGCGTGATGAAGCTGTCGGGCCCGCAACTGAAGTTGGAAATGTAGATCGCGTGCAGCTTCGGGTGGTTGCGGAGGACCTTGCCGGCCCGCAGGATCCGCTGGCCGTACTTCCAGTACATGTCGTGGTACACCCGGTCGCCGCGGACGGTGCCGGCCGACAGGTCGAGCATCTCCATCGGGATCGGCAGCACGCCCTTGCTGCGGAGCTTGCCGGGGATGTTCAGGCACGCACCGGGATCGCAAGCGTTGTAGGGCCTCCCGACGATGACGACGTTGCGGTCCGCCCCGATCTGGTCGAGCTGGGACAGGACCTGCCGGCCGCGCTCGATCATTTCCCGCTCGAAGGCCTGCAGGGCGCGTCCGGCCACGTCCACGGCCCGTCGCAGGTGCCCCTTGCTGACGCCGAATTCGTCGCACAGCGGTTGGAGGCCCTTGAGCAGCACCCGCCGGCCGTGCTGGAACCGCACCGGTAGCTTGAGAAGCTTGATACCCTTGAGCTGCCGCTCCAGCGCGACCTCGACCTGGTACGGAATCGTCTGGACATAGGGGCAGAGCTGGTTGCGGTCGGCCGTGTCCCCCGCCTCCTTGGGCATGCTCACCACGCTGGGCAGCCACAGATAGTCGATGTCCTTGTCCAGCAGGTTCAGGATCATGCCGTGGGCGACCTTGACGGGGAAGCACGGCGTGCTGAGGACGGCCTCGACGCCCTCGTGGATGATCTTTTTGTTGGCCAGCGGGCTGAGTTTTACGTTCAGGCCCAGTTCACCGAACAGCGTCGACCAGAACGGGGCCATCTGCATGTTCGACAGCGCCAGCGGGATGCCGATCGTCGGCACGCCGGGTCGCGGCTCGTCCGGCAGACGGCAATGTTTGACCAGGAGCTGCTGACGCTCCTTGAACAGGTCGGGCAGCCGGGTGGCGTCTGTTTTGTCCTTCTTGAGGTTGTACCGGTCGCACCGCGATCCGTAGTAGAGCGGGTCGCGCCCGGCCAGGATCACCTCTTTGATCTCGCAGTTGTTTGGGCACTTTTCGCACTCGAAGGTCCGCACCTCGTACTTGACGTCGACCAGCTCGAAGCCTCGGAAGGTGCTCTCGGCCTTGCCGAGTTCGGCCTGGTGGAGCCGGGCGAGGCGGGCCGCCCCGATCGCGCCGGTCACCTCATGGTGGGGCGGCACGATAACGGGCCGACCGATGTACTGCCCGAACGCCGCCACCACGCCCTTGTTGAAGGCCGTCCCGCCCTGGAAGAAGATCCGCTCGCCGATTCGACGGTGGGCCACCACCCGGTTGATGTAGTTGCTGACGATCGAGTAGCTCAGCCCGCCGACCAGGTCGTCGGTCTCGGCTCCCTGCTGCTGGTAGCTCAGCAGGTCCGACTCCATGAAGACCGTGCACCGCTCGCCCAGGCGGATGGGCGAGTCGCTGCCCAGGGCCAGGTCGCCGAATTGCTCCTTGATGTTGATGCCGAGCCGTTCGGCCTGTTCCTCCAGGAAGCTGCCCGTACCGGCGGCGCAGGCGTGGTTCATCTCGAAGTCGACGACGACGCCGTTGTCGAGGCTGATGTACTTGGAGTCCTGCCCGCCGATCTCGAAGATGGTGTCCACGTCGGGGTCGATCAGGGCGGCCGCGGTCGCCTGGGCGGTGATCTCGTTGATGACCAGATCGGCTCCGACGAAGTCGCCGGTCAGGTACCGCCCGCTGCCGGTGGTGGCCACGCCGCGGATGCGGACGTGGTCGGCGACGTCGGCCCCGACCATGCTCAACCCCTGCCTGACGGCCTCGAGCGGCCGGCCGGCTGTCATCAGGTAGGCCTTGGCGTAGACCTCCTGGCCGCCGTCGGTCACCGCGACGTTCGTGCTAATCGATCCGACGTCGATGCCCAGGTACGCGTCGAGCTTGTCCCCGTCTCGGGCGCGGAACATTTCGTCCTGGGTCCAGACCTGGCTGACCGGGTCGCCCTCGGCCGACAGCCTTAACGGCTCGAGGCGGTGCCCCAGGTCCTCGCCGATGGCCAGGTGGTCTCGGAGCCGTCCCACGCCCTCGGCGGGGACGGGGGCGGCGTCGTTCTCGCGCATCCACACCAGCACCGCGCCCCAGGCGCCGGTCGAGGCGTGGCACTCGGGCACGATCAGCTCGCCATGCGCCAGGTCGAAGACGGTCTCGAACGCGTGGACCACGCCCTTATTGGCCGCCACACCCCCGACGAAGGCCATCGGTCGGGCAAACTCGTAACCCCGTCCGAGGTTGCTCTTGAGGTTCCTGGCCAATCCGAGGCACAGCCCGGCCACGATGTCATGCACGGGGGTGGCTTGCTGTTGGAGGTGGATCATGTCGGTCTTGGCAAACACGCTGCATCGGCCGGCCACCCGTGGGGGGTTCTCGCTCTTGAGCGCCAGTTCGCCAAACTCGTCCTCGATCTTGATGCCGATCCGGCTGGCCTGTTGGTCGAGGAAGCTGCCCGTGCCCGCGGCGCAGTTCGTGTTCATGGCAAAATCGAGGATGGGCTGATCGGGGTCGTCCTCGCCCGGTAGGAACAAGATCTTGCTGTCCTGCCCGCCCATCTCGATCAGGGTCCGCACGTCGGACGCGACGCGCTTGATCGCCACCGCCTGGCAGATCAGTTCGTTGACGAACGGGATGCCCATCAGGTCGCAGACCCGGCGGCCCGCCGAGCCGGTCCCCACCATCCACCGGAAACGGGAGGGGTCGATCTGGGCGAACAGGTCCTGGAGCACGCGGATGGTGGTCTCGACGGGTTGGCCTTGGTGCCGGTCGTAGGACTGGGCCAATAGCTGGCCCGTTTCGTCGGTAATGGCCACATTCAGGCTGATCGAGCCCAGATCGATCCCCAGGCCCAAGGGCTGGTTTGGGCCCAACAAGGCCGTCCGCCAATGCTGCTGCATGGGATGCGCTCCTACTTCGTTCCTAAGAACTACGGGCTCGTCGGCTTGTCGATTGGACGGTGCCGAGCAACGAACCCCTAGCGGCGCCGGCCGCGCCTCAGACGCCGCCTCACCTCCAACCCCTATGGGGCATCGGCAGAGAAATAGCATAGCCACACGGCGGGCGCATATCAAGGAAACGCTTGGACAAACAGGGCCCGGGGCCGGACCGGACTGGAGCTTGGCGCGAAACGGGGGTAAAATGGATTAGAAGTTGGGCGCGGCGGGCGAGATCGAGTCTTTCATGAACAGGTGTGTCCTTACGATGGTCGTTGTAGTCCTCGGGGCGACGGTTCCCGTCTGGGCCCAGCCCAGGCCGGCCGCCGGCGGCCGGACACGGAAGGACCCTCGCAGGCCGCGCGTCACCCGCCCCAACGTCCCCAATCGGCCGACTACCCGCGGGGCCCGCCCGAAATTGGAACGGCAGCAGTGGATGCAGGACGCCCGTGAGCTGACGGCCAAGGTCCAACGCTCCGGCCCGTGGTCGAACCACTCGCGGGTCATGGCGCAGGCGGTCGAGTCCATGTGGCAGCGGGCCAACTGGAACACCGACGCCGATCTGTTCATCAAGCGATTGATGATCGATGTGGGCAAGCGTCCGCCGTGGGATTTTCAGGGGCGGCTGGACACGGCCTGCGGCCTCGTTGGGGGCCGCTACGGGCTGAACGACGAGCAGACCAAGAAACTCAAGGTCAAGCTGTTCCAGAACTGGGTCGCGTTCTTCCTGCAGAACGCCGAGAAATTCATGCCGGTGGCGCGAGGGATGATCGAGACCCGGCTGGCCAACAAACCCTTCACCCCCGAGCGGGTGGCCGAGTGGACCAAGGTGACCCGCCCGATGATGGAGCGGTGGTACGCCAGGACCAGCCGGGACATGAGACAGTTTGCCGCACAGAACCTCACCCCGGAGCAGCAGGCCAAGTTCAAGGAGGACCTGGGGGTCTTCGATCGACGCGCCGACGAGACCCGCCGCGCGATGGTCCGGTGGGAAAAGGGCGAGTGGATGCCGGAGAGTTGGGGGCTCGAGAACGACCAGGTGCACATGGCCCTGCAAGCCCAACTGGCCGAGGCCAAGCGAGCCCGCGAGCTCGCCGCCAAGACGCCTGACAGACCCAAGCCCGCCGCCGCCCCGAAACCCGCGGCATCCCCGACCACCCCGCCTCCGAAGGCCCGTTTGAACCGGTTCAAACGCCGTGGGCCGATGCGCGTGGGTCAGACGCCCCAGCGCACCACCTCGGGGCCGGCCCGGGAGGCGTCGTCCCTGCCCGACGAGACCAAGTGGGTGGCCTACGTGCGGGATTTCTGCACGCGCTACGGACTGGACAAGGCCCAGCAGGCCAGCGCGTACGCCATTCTCAAGGATCTCCAGGAACAGGCCCAGACCTATCGCACCTCCCGGGTCGAGGACATCAAGCGGCTCGAGGCCCAAAACCGCCAGGCCAGCACACCGGAGGAGCGCCGCGACGCCCAGGCCGAGCTGCGCGAGGTCCTCCGCGGCATCGACGAGCTGTTCGAGGAGCTCAAGGCTCGGCTCGACAAGATCCCCACCGCCGAGCAGCTCCGGCAGGCCGGGTAGGGCTCTGTCTCTCGTCATTTGAGGGTCGGGTGCGTCACCTGTCAGAGCCGGCCCGTCCTCGGGCCGGTGGCAAGTGTGTGAAGAATTCGCGCTCGAATCACGACCGGCCCGAGGACGGGCCGGCTCGGTGGGGCAGCGCACCCGTCCGTCAACCCATGAGTAACAGGGCACGAGCCCCCGCTCGGCGGGGCCTGCCGGTTCGGGTCCCCTTGCCGTTAGGAGGACCGGGTCGGGCGTCAGGCGGCGTTGGCGAGCTGGATGATGTCCTCGAGGGATAGGGAGTCCTGGCCTCCGGCGACGAAGGCGACGACCTTGCAGACGGTGACGGCGATGGCGGCGGCGCCTCGGAGGGATTCGGCCAGGGCGGCCATTTTTTCCTGTGGGGCATTGGCGGTGAGCACGATGGTCGAGACCACGCCGGTGAACATCAGGGTCCCGCCGAAAGCGGCCAACATGGCTCCGAACCGGTCGGCGTGCCTGCCGAAGCCGATGGCCCAGCCGCCGGCGAAGGATCGGGCCACCGAGCGGAACATCGCCCACCCGGCCGCGAACATGCTGAGCATGCAGCCCGCGCCCTTGAGCGGGTGGGACAACGGAATGATCTCGGCCAGGTTACTCGCATAGGCCATCGCCGCCACCCCCGCCAGCGTCAGGCCCAGCGCGTCGCACAACACCAGGTACAGCCCCAGGTGCCTGACCTGCCAGGCGATCACCAAGGCCAACAGGATGCCGATGACCAGGATCATGGCGCCTCTGGTATCCTTCGCTGCGGTCCTGCCAGCGGTCAGGTGGTCACCCGAAGGACCTCCTCGACGGTGGTCAGTCCCCGGATGACCTTCTCGATGCCTCGCTGTCGCATCGAGACGACCTTCTCGACCCGCGCCTGGGCGCGGATGGTGGCCAGCGACGGTTTGCGCGTCAGGAGCTTACCCATCGCCCGCGACAGGGTGAGGACCTCGAAGATTCCGGTTCTCCCGACGTAGCCGGTCCGGTCGCAGCCGTCGCAGCCGATGGCGACGCTGACCTTGGCCATGGCGATCTGCCGGCGAGCGGCCTCGCGCCGGAGCCTCGACGAGATCTTCGCCCGTCGGCTGCAATCCGGGCATACCACACGGACCAATCGTTGCGACAGCACCATCGACAGGCCGGTCGTGACCAGGAACGGCTCGATGCCGAAGTCGACCAGTCGTGCCAGGGCGGTCGGCCCGTCGACGCTGTGGATGGTCGAGAGGACCAGGTGCCCGGTCTGGGAGGCCTGTAGGGCGATGCCGGCCGTCTCGGCGTCCCGGATCTCGCCCACCAGGATCACGTCGGGGTCCTGTCGCAGGATCGAGCGCAGCCCGTTGGCGAACGTGATGTTCGCCTTGGGATTGACCTCGGTTTGACTGGCGTGCTCGATGGGGTACTCGATGGGGTCCTCGATGGTCACGATGTTCCGGTGCTGGCCGGCCAGGAGGTTCAAGGCGGCGTAGACGGTGGTGGTCTTGCCGCTGCCGGTGGGTCCGGCCATGAGGAGCATGCCGTCGCTGCGCTGCATAAATCGGGCGATCTGGTCGGCCTCGACCTGGTTCAGCCCGAGGTTCTCCAGGCTCATCAGCCCCACCTGCGTGTCGAAGATCCGTACGGCGATCTTCTCGCCGTAGAGCGTGCCGGCCGTGGCGGAGCGAAACTTGATCTCCCGGTCGTCGAGCCGGGCCAGGAACGCCCCGTCCTGCGGGCGGCGTTTTTCGCTGATGTCGAGCTGCGAGGCCACCTTCAGGCAGTTGATGACGGCGACGCCCTGGTCCGCGGGCAGCCGCGTCATCTCGTGCAGCAACCCGTCGATTCGGTAGCGAAGCTGGTGGACCTCACCGCTGCGTGGATCGATGAGGACGTCCGAGGCCCGTCGTTGCAGGGCCTCGTGGATGATTCGCTTGGCCGCCTCCAGCGCCTCGGTCCCGGGCGCGTGTCGACCGCCGGCCGATCCCACCGCTGCGCCGTCGCTGGTGCACAGCTCGAGCGGGACGCCCTCGTCTAGCTCGAGCGGACCGGCAAACAGGCGTCCGGCGACCCGGGACAACAGCGGGTCCAATCGGTGTTGGAGCGCCGGACTCCGACGAGCGACCACGAGACCGACCCACCCCAGCGGACCGGTGACCAGTAGGAACAGGTTGACGACGGGCTTGTGCTCGGCCGAAATGCTCGATCGTTGTTGCGACCATGCGGCAGCGTAGAGGCAGACCAAGAACCATCCGCACAGCACGCCGAACCCGGTCGGGGAGACCAGAAAGAACGTGGCTGCGTCTGACGACGTCGACGCCGATGCCACCACCGTCGACGAGACCACCTCGTCGGCGGGAATGAGCAGTATCGAAAGCGTCAGCGCCAAACCAAGCCAATCGGGCATTGGCACACGACCGTGCATGCGAACCCTTACTCCCTGACGCGCCGGACGCGGACGACCGTCTGGCCGAGCGCGATCTCGTCCCCGGAGATCACCTCCTGCTCGTGGAGCACCCGACCGTTGATCGTCGTGCCGTTCTGGCTGTTGAGGTCCGTGGCGATCAAGCGGTCCTCGACGAGCTCGATGCGAAGGTGCTGACGGCTGACCTTGGTGTCCTTGAGCACGATGTCGCTGTCGCGGCCCCGCCCGATGACGACGGGCTTGCGGTGCACGCGGAAGACCCGCTCGCGATGATTGGGTTCGGTGATCTCGAGCACGACCTTTTGTTGCCCCGACGTTGCGTCCGTCGGGGGCCTCGTCGCGGCCAGCTCGGCGTCGGCGTCGCGTTCATCGGTCCGGGCTGGCTCCTCCTCAAGGAGCGCGCATTCGGACGACGTCGGTTCTTCGTCCGGCGCGGGTTCGTCGGCTTCTATTGGGCCCGGCGCCGACGGCGGGCCGAGCTCCGCTGACTCGTCAGGTTGGCCCGTGACCATGGCCTCGAACGAGGCGTCCGCCGGGCCCGTCGCCGATGCGTCGCTATCGACGGGACTGTCCGCGGCATCGTCACCCGGGACCGTTCGGCTCTGGCCGGCGAGTTCCCGGATCATCAATTCAACGAAGGCCTCATCGAGCTTGGCCGCGATGGATTCCTGATCGGACATGGCCTTTTCCACGCGACGCCCCGAACCCAGGGGCTTACCCTAATAGCAACATATCCCACGACACCCCCGACGGCAATGGGCTGGCGGTTAGCGGCGTGCGTGCTCACGAATCTCACCCGTCCCCGTCCGGGCGTTTCCTGAGTCTCTGTCGTTTGCGCTCCCGGTATTCGGGCGTGGCGTCGATCGGCCGTTTCTGCTCCTCCCGAAGGCGCTGGTGGGGGCATTGCCTGACGGTTCCGGGCCCGGACATCGCTTAGTCATTGCCACTGCGCTATTTACCGATGCAGAAGTTCTCGAAGACCCGCCCGAGCAGCTCGTCGCTGACGATCTGGCCGACGATCTGGGCCAGCGCGTCGCTCGCCTGGCGGAGTTCGAGGGCGATCAGCTCGGCCGCGTCGAGCGTGTCGGTCAGGTCGGCGGCGAGCCGGACCGCCCGGTCGGTGGCGTCGGCGGCGCTGGACAGGGCGTGCCGATGCCGGCTGTTCAGCGTGACCAGCTCGGCCGCGGGGTCGACGCCTTCGGTGTGGAGGGCCTGCTCGATGGCGGCGATCACCCGGTCGCATCCGGCGCCGGTTCGGGCGCTGATCGGGAGCACGGGGGCGTGCCGGGGTGGATCGATCCGGTCAAGCCGGTCGTCGAGCTTGTCCGGGTCGATCAGGTCGATCTTGTTGGCCAGGACGAGCAACGGTTGGGCCGGCAGATCGTCGAGCAGCTCGAAGTGGGGCCGAAGGGGCTGTTCGCTCAGGTCGACGACGAAGAGGGCGAGATCGGCCTGCCGCGCGGCATCGCGAACGGCGGCGTCGGCCAGCCGGTCGATGAACGTCTCGGTGTGGCCCAGCCCGGCACCGTCGACCAGGATCGCCTCGTTATGGCGCATCTCCAACGGGGCCGTCAGCACGTCGCGCGTCGTCCCGGGCAGGGGCGAGCAGATCGCCCGGTCCAGGCCGCTCAGACGATTGAGCAGGCTGCTCTTGCCCACGTTGGGCGGTCCCAGCAGCATGAGCCTCGGCAGCGTTTCGATCCGCTCGGCCGACAGCGACGACGTCAACAGATGGCGGATCTCGGTGACGATGTCGGCCAGCCGCTGACGGAGCTCCGGTGGGCGGATGAAGTCGATGGGCTCTTCGGCGAAGTCGATGTCGGCCTCGACCAAGGCCAGCACGTCGCCGAGTCGATCCTGGAGTTCGGCGGCTTGGGAGGACAGCCGGCCGTGCAACAGGCGCTCGCCCGCGCGGAGCTGCGCGTCGGATTGGGCGTGGATCAACGTGCCCACGCCCTCGACTTCGCTGAGGTCGAGCTGTCCGCTGAAGAAGGCCCTGGCAGTGAACTCGCCCGGCTCGGCCAGCCGCGCGCCGTGTGCGAAGCCGTATTGCAGCACCATCGACAGGACGGGCGGTGAGCCGAGCGTGTGCAGCTCGACGATGTCCTGTTGGGTGTAGCTGCGCGGGGCACGAAACACATACGCCTCGGCGGGCACGGACGGCGCCTCGGCGGGCGGCGACAGGCGCAGCCGACCCAGACAACACGAGTGGCCCGACCGTTCCGGTAGTGGCGGTGCTGCGTCGGGTGCGAACAGCTCGTCGGCGATGCGGACCGCGTCCGCGCCGCACAGCCTCACGATGCCGCGTGGGCTGTGCCCGATGGCCGATGAAATCGCCGCAATCGTGTCGTCCAGCACGTTGAACACGTCTGACCGCCTCGCCGGTCATTCTACCATAGCCGCGCCGCGACCGGCCGACACCTACCAACCCCTCGCCGTCGGCGATATGATGATCTCTGTCTCAGCGCAGGGCCAGGCACAGAATCGAGGGCGCGGTCATGAGGATCTTCGTTCCAGGCCGGATCTGCCTGTTCGGCGAGCACAGCGATTGGGCGGGCGGCTACCGCCGAATCGACAGCCGGATCGAGAAGGGCTACACGATCATCACCGGCACCA
>CAYOGX010000047.1:0-11690 GCA_964403235.1 uncultured Planctomycetales bacterium
GAAGATCTTCCCGGACCGCTTCATGCACGTGGCCGAGCTCAGCCGGATGGGCGCGCGGCTCCACAAGGAAGGGCCCACCGTCATCGTCGAGGGCGTCAAGCGTCTGATCGGCGCACCGGTGATGGCGAGCGACCTCCGCGCGTCGGCCGCCCTGGTGCTGGCCGGCCTGATCGCCAAGGGCACCACCCGCGTCAACCGCGTCTACCACATCGACCGCGGCTACGAAAAAATCGAGCAGAAGCTCGCCGCCCTCGGCGCGGACATCCAGCGCATCCGCGACTGACGATGGGATCAGCGCAACAGCACCCCAAGTAGGGCAGGTCGAGGAACGAGACCTGCCGGGATTGCTGGCCTGTTCGAACGACACCGACCGTCGAGAAGGTGTCCCGATGCCCAACTACGTACGCTGGCGCGAATTCGGCGCCACCTATTTCTTCACGGTCAACGCGTATCGCCATCGACGACTCCTGACAGGGCCGTTGCCACGCCGGCTCCTGAGCGAGTCGATGGCGTGGGTCAGGACGAAGCTCCCGTTCGACATGCTGGCCTGTGTGCTGTTGCCCAATCATTTGCACTGCATCTGGACGTTGCCTCCTGGCGATGATGATTTTCCGCGCCGGTGGCGCCAGATCAAGGAACGGTTCACGCGCTCATACCTGCGATCGGGCGGACGGGATTGGGACGTCACCGAACAACAACGACGTCAGGGACGTCGAGGTGTATGGCAGCCTCGATATTGGGAGCACCGCATACGTGACGAGGGCGACTACCTCCGTCATCGTGACTACATCCATTTCAACCCGGTGAGGCATGGCTACGTGGAGAATCCCGAAGATTGGCCCTGGTCAAGCTTTCATCGGCACGTGCGCCTTGGGTGGCTGGATCCCAATTGGCCGGGGGCTACACCACCGGAGTTGCCTGACGTCCCGGAATGACGCGAAGCTCCTGGCAGGCCTCGTCCCACTCGGCAGGTCTCGTTCCTCGACCTGCCCTACATGGCTGATCGCCAAGGGCACGACCCGCGTCAACCGCGTCTACCACATCGACCGCGGCTACGAAAAGATCGAACAAAAGCTCGGCGCCCTCGGCGCCGACATCCAACGCGTCCGCGACTGACGATGGGATCAGCGCAACAGCACCCCAAGTAGGGCAGGTCGAGGGCGTTGGATGCGGTGACGCCGTTACGGATTGCGCTTCCAGTGCTCCTTCTTGAGGATCTCGAGGAGTTCTTGACGCTGCCCGTACAGGCGTTTCAGCGGGCGCTTGGCGTGCCGGGCCAGGGCATAGTGCGTCAGGATCGGCAGGGCGAGGGTGGTGTCGGCGTAGCAGACGATGGCGTCGGGGAGCTTGGCCGGGTCAACCTTTCCCCAGCTGACGGCCTCGCTGGGCGTGGCGCCGCTGAGCCCGCCGGTGTCAGGTCGGGCGTCGGTGACCTGGAAGAAGTAGTCGTGGCCCACGTCGGGAACCTTGAGGATCTCCTGAATGTAGGGCTCGGTCTGCAAGATGAAGTTCTTGGGGCTGCCGCCGCCCATGAGAAGCACCGCGCTCTTGCCCCCGTCTCGCTTCGCCCTCCAGACATAGCCCGCTGTCTCGTTCACGTCGATGGACGGGTTCAACTTGGTCACCGCGCTGCCGCGCATCTCGAGGCTGGCGATATTCATGCCGATCGCGCTATCGCCCGGTGAGGAGCTGTAGACGGGGACGTCGGCGCGATACGCCGCGGCCAGGACCGATACGTTCTTCAAACCGTTCCTCTTCTCGTGCTCTGACGCGTGCTGACCGAGCAGATTGTGGAGCTTGGCGCTGCCCATCTCGCGCTGGAATTCGTCTTGGGTGAGCATCTTCAGCAGGATCGCGTCGGTTTTCAGCAGGCAGTTGGTGTAATCGAGGACGACGTCGTAGATCCGCACCACGTTGTTGTCTTGTAGGTCGGCGTCGTCGAAGCTGGGACTGCCGACGTGGAGCGGCAGGTTGAAGGCGAAGTGCAGGTCGTGATAGAGGTTTGCACCCGTCGCGACGATCCAGTCGACGAAGCCCGCGTTGATCAGCGGGACGATGCACGAGCAGCCCAGCCCCGCCGGGGTCAGCGCGCCGGACAGACTGAGGCCGACCGTCACGTCCGGCTCAAGCATTTTTTCGACGAAAAGCCCGCATCCTTCGCGCAACCGCCCCGCGTTAAAGGCCAGGAACGTCTCGTCGATCAGGTCGGCGAGCTTGCCCCGGCCGGTGATCCCCTTGGGTAACACCCGCGGGCCGGACAAGTACTCAGCCTTGCGGGGGCACGGGCGGTTCTTGACCCAGTCCGGTACCTCGGGGTAGCTGCCGATCGGCGCGAGCTTCTTCTTCGAAGGGCCACCTGTGGGCCTACCGGTCTTGGCAGCGCGTTGTCGCACGGGCTTGCGGGTCTTGACGCGGCGTTTCCCGGGAGCGGGCTTTTTGGGCATAGGGGTCTCCCGCCTGCAACTGGTCAGGTGCTGCGTTCCGAGCAGGACCGAATGATAGATGCTGGTCGCCCTGCGGGCAACCAGGTCCGCTCCCTGACGGTCGCGGCTCGGTTCGGACGGGCGCCGGTCCGAGCGGTTGTCCGCCTGGGCCTTGCCTGTCGCGTCAAGAGGCCGCACAATAGCCCGTTCGTGTTTGGGTCGAGATCGTCATTGGGCGAGTGATTTCATGCGCTGGAGCAACTGTTTCATTCCGACGGTCAAGCAGATCCCGGCCGACGCGACGGTGCCGTCGCATCGACTGTTGATCCGCGCCGGGTTCATCCGTCAGGTGACGGCGGGCGCGTACAGCTATCTGCCGCTGGGCTATCGCGTGCTTCGGAAGATCGAGGCCATCATCCGCGAGGAGATGGACGCGGCCGGGGCGGTCGAGCTGTTCATGCCGGCGATGCACCCGGCCGAGCTGTGGGAAGAGACCGGCCGGGTCGAGGAGTACGGGCCGACGCTGGTTCGGCTTCTCGACAAGCCGTTCCGTAAGGGCACGGTCCTGGGCCCGACGCACGAGGAGGTTATCACCGACACCATCCGTGCGTTCGTCAAGAGCTACAAGCAACTGCCGATCAACCTGTATCAGATCCAGACGAAGTTCCGCGACGAGGAGCGACCCAAGAGCGGCATCCTGCGAACGCGCGAGTTCCAGATGAAGGACGCCTACAGCTTCCACATCACGCGCGACGGGCCGGACGGACTCAAGAAGACGTACCAGGCCATGTACGACGCCTACGGCCGCATCTACGATCGCTGCGGGCTGACCTACCAGGTCGTCCAGGCCGAGAGCGGCGCGATCGGCGGGGACACCAACCACGAGTTCATGTGCCCGACCGACGCCGGGGAAGACTGGGTGGTCCAGTGTGCCGATTGCGACTACGCCGCCAACCTGGAGCGGGCGGAGATCGCCCCGCCGTCGGCCGTCGACGCGCCCGATCCATTGCCGCCGCTGACCGAGGTGCACACGCCGGATCGCCGGACCATCGAGGAGGTTTGTGGCTTCCTGAAGCGTCCGCCGACCAGCATGGTCAAGACGCTCGTTTACACGGACCAGGACGGCAAGCCGCTGGTCGCGCTGGTCCGCGGCGACCACGAGATCAACGAGTCGAAGCTCGGTCGGGCAACCGGCGGCGTGTTGGCGGGCATGGCCGACGAGGCAACCATCCGCTCGCTGACCGGCGCCGAGGTCGGGTTCGCCGGTCCGCACACGTTGCAGGCCAAGGGCGCCCGGGTCATCTGCGATCAGGCCGTTTCGGTCATGCACGACGCCGCCACCGGGGCGAACAAAACGGACTATCACGTGGTCGGCCTCGAGCCCGGGCGCGATTTCGAGCTGACCGACGTGGCCGACCTCCGCAACGCCGTCGAGGGCGACCGCTGCCCGAATTGCCAGGGGCCGCTGAGCTTCACCAAGTGCATCGAGATCGGGCACGTGTTCGATCTGGGCACGAGGTACAGCGAGGCGATGAAGGCGACGGTCCTCGACGCCGACGGCAAGGCGCAGCCGGTCATCATGGGCTGCTACGGCATGGGCCTGAACCGGATCCTGGCCGCCGTGGTCGAGACGTCGCACGACGAGGCGGGCATCATCTGGCCGATGAGCATCGCGCCGTATCAGGTCCTGATCGTGGCACTGGACGTCAGCGACGACGAGGTACGGACGGCCGCCGACGAGTTGCACGACCAGCTCAGCGCCAAGGGCGTGGAGGTTCTGCTGGACGATCGCGACGCCCGCGCCGGTTTCAAGTTCAAGGACGCCGACCTGATCGGCATCCCGATCCGCGTGACGGTGGGCAAGCGCGGCCTGAAGGACGGTATCGTCGAGATCAAAGTTCGCGGCGAGGATGAGATCAGGAAAGTAGCTCCGGACGACGCCGCGGCTAGCCTGGTGGATCTGGTGAAGTCCTAGACTCACCGGCGAACACCGCAGTTCCTCGCAGCCTTCGGATTCTTAACCGTGTATAATTCTGAAACCCAAGGGATCGCGCAAGCGGCTTGCCGTGGCCGCTGCGCGGGAGTGCTGCGCAAGGAGGACTCGAATGGCGACTCTCGGATGTTGCTCCTGCTTGGGATCCTGCCTCGTTCTTCATCTCTGCGCGGTCGGCGCGGCGCCGACCGGAGAGGTTTTCAAGCTCGAGATGGGCCCGCTGCCCGCTGAGAACGATCCAGCAATCTCCCATTACGCCCGTCAGGAGCGGATCGAGGGCAAGCTTCCTCCCGGGGTCAAGGGGATCGGGGCCAAGGGGTACAAAGTGCGCGTGTGGTCGCCTCGCGAACAGTGCCTCGTCATCGTGGCCAGGTCGTCGGAAGAGACGGCCACATACGACCGGCTCTACGTCGATGCGAACCGTGACGGGCGATTCGATAAGAACGAGTGCTACGACTTGACCCGAACCGCCGGGCCCGTGAAGGTCACGAAGACCCGCTCGGGCAGCCGAGCGGAGATTCGGCCGGTCATGCTCGTCCGAGACAAGGAGGGCGACGGCTCACCTTGCTGGGTTCGGCTGGGTGTCCGCCAGCGCGGGAAGGGGCAAGTCGACGTACTAGCGTCGAACCTTACTTGCGCGTCTGGTACGGTTCGATTCGGTGAGCGGGAGGTCCGCCTCGCCCTCTACATCCCGAGGTTGGGCCTCGAGCAAGTCCTGGGCCAAGGGGTCCAACTACCGGGCGAGGCCGGTGACGTCGGGAGCAAGTCGGTTCGAAGGAACGTCCAGGTCATCTACGATGCGAACGGAAACGGGCGGTTCGACAACCTGAGCTTATACGACTGCAGACCGGAGAATCAGTGGCTCACGCGTTTGCTGCGCGTGGACGGGAAATACTACGCCCTGGAGGCGGCAGAAGACGGCCTGTCGATTCGGGTTACGCCGGCCAAGCCGCGCATCGGGAAACTCGCGATCCCAGCAGACCTGCGCATGATCCAGATCCTGGGGCCGGAGTTTGCGCTCGGATCGCGGGAGGCGGACAAGACCGTCGAGCTGCCGGCAGGCCGATACGTCGTCATGTACTACTGCTATCAGAGCAAGGGCGGCCAGGTGCAGGCGAACGATTCTAGTGCCGGGAACGTCCTCGAGATCCTTTCTGGCCAGACGACGAAGATCGAGGTCGGTCCACCGCTTCGAATGGACATCAAATGCAGCTTGTCGGGCATCAAGGGCAACGCTTCCGAGTCGTATCGAACCCTCGGCCTTACCCTCAAGATGACGGATCGTGCAGGCAGGCCGATCACTGGCGTTTACAGCGCCAAGGGCCGACGTCCGGTTGCCCCCCGCTTCAGGATCGTCGACCGGAAGGGCAAGACGGTCCTGAGCGACGCCTTCAAGTATGGCTGAGGCTTCACCTGCTCGTACTCGTGGCGAGTACCCAGCAACGTCAGCGGCAGCTTCAAGATCATTCCTGAGTGGGAGTTCGATGCATTCGAGCTCGCGCCGATCAAGCCGGCGCGCTTGCGCATCCCGCGGGGATAGGCACCTGTGAGGGGCCGAGTCGGGACGTCCCACAGGCATCTTGGCCGTGAGCGATCACGGACAGGCAGCCAAACGCACGGCGTGTAACCGGAAGCACCTTGGCATTCGACGGACGACGCTCAGCGGTTATAATGACGGTGCCGCACGAGGGGTCGATGCACTGCGACCTGCATAACGACCACGCCCGCGCCTGCCAGGGGGATTCTGGAGGTCTACCGATGAAGCAGATGGCTGCGATATTGGCGGCGGGGATCGGTCTGTCCGCGATGGGCGTAGGCGTCCTCCGCGCCGAGTCGGATCGATCAGGAAAGGCGGGCGGGCCGGGGATCGTCTTCAAGCTGGAGCGCCAGCCGCTGCCCGCCGAGGATCCCAAGGGACTGCGCTCGTTGGGCGGTGCCTTTCTCCGGCCGATCAGCGAACTGCCGAGCGGGATCGAGGCCGTCGACGCGGTCGGTAAGGAGTTCCGTTTCGCGCGGGCCAGGGGCGGCCCCCGTCAGATCGTAATCGCCAAGTCGAGCCGCCAGCAGAAACAGCGCGATCGTCTCTACGTCGACGCGAACGGCGACGGGAGATTCGAGCCCAGCGAGTGCTACGACATCAGCCGCCTTGGAGCTCCCAGCAGGATCATCACACTTCGAACGGCCGAGGGCGGCAGGATCACGCTCCGCCTGGTCAGCGACTGCGTTGTGGCGCTGAAGCGCACGCGGGAGAAGGCCGGGCACCCCTCCTGGATCAAGCTCGAGGTCTACCTAGGCGGCGGCAACGCCTTCATCCAGTGCTACGAGGCGACCTGCGTGGTGGGACAGCCCAGGATCGGCAAGAGGGACGTGCGCATCGCCCTGTATGATGCCCTGGGCTCCGGCCGACCTGACCAGGGCGTCAAGCCGCTCAAGCCCGGGCTCTTCAAGCAAGCCATCGACACCGGCGGACAGCTCCTGATCGACCGCAACGGCAACGGCACGTTCGACGAAGTGAACCTGCGTGGCATCGGCCCGGAGAACCGATGGCTAACGCGTCTGCTGCGTCTGGACGGGAAGTACTACCAGTTGGATGTGGCGCTGGAGGAGTTATCCGCTCGGCTCACGCCGTCGGAGCCGAAGCTGGGCACGGTGAGTGTGCCGGCCCATATCGAGTCGGGTTCCATCATCGGGCGGGAGTTCGCAACGACCGTGACGGGCGAGGATAAACGCATCCGGCTGCCCGCGGGCCGCTACGCCTTGTCGGAGTACCGATACCGTACGTCTGGCGGATCGTTGACGGTCAGGCGTGGCCAATGCAGAACGTCGCTCAGGATCGCCCTCGGCCAGACGCGTTCACTACAAGTCGGCCCGCCGATGGAGCTGCGCCTCTCGCAGGGCTGGGGACGCTCCAAGCCTGGGAGGGGCCGGCCAGCCGACTGCGTCACGTTGCATATCCAGTTGACCGATTGCGCCGGCAGGCGGATCGCCGACCTGAGGAACTCAAAGGGCGAGCGTCCGGACCCGCCCCGGTTCAAAATCGTCGATAGCACGGGCAGGACCGTCTTCAGCGACGCGTTCAAGTACGGGTGAGGCTTCACCTGTGTGTACTCGTGGCGAGTACCCGACGATCTGAGAGGCACGTTCGAGATCATCCCGCACTGGCCGTACCGGCTTTTCAAGATTGCGCCGGTCAGACCGATGCCCCTGCGGATTTCCGGGAGGACATAGATGGTGTTGGCAGCACGGTCAAGGCCCGACCCTCGAGGGACGGGCCTTGGGCGTGCCCTCCTATCCGAAGGCGATTGCCGCTCGACCGATGACGTCGAGCGGTTATAATGAAGGGGCCACAGTCGGGGTCGACGCACTGCGACCTGCATAATGATCACGCCCGCGCCGGTCTGGGGGAGTGTGGAGGTCCAGCGATGAGAATCTTGATTGCGGTACTGGCGGTGGGGGTCGTCTTGTCCGCGCCGTATGGATCGACCGCGCTTGCCGAGGCCGACCAGGCCGGCAGCGTCTTCAAGCTCCAGCGCGAGCCGCTGCCGGTCAGCAGGGCGGGCGAGGTGCCCATGAAGGGCTACGGCATCAGCCCGATCACCGAGATGCCGCCGGGGATCGATGCGGTCGAAGCGATGGGCACGAAGGTGAAGTTGGGCATGGCTGGCCTGGACCGGCTGTGGGTCGTGCTGGCCAAGTCCAGCCGAAAACAGAAGCGCCATGACCGGTTGTACGTCGACACAAACGGCGACGGGCGATTCGAGCGGGCCGAGTGCTATGACATCACGCGTACCAAGAAGCCCGTGCGGGTGCTCAGGTCGGAACGTCAGTATCACTACGTCGAGGTCACCCCGATCAAGCTGGTCGGCAAGCAGGGCGCGTCGCCGTATTGGATCGGGTTGCTCACCTACCAGTACGAGCGGGGCGCGTACATCAGGTGCGGGAGCGTCACCTGCGCGACGGGCAAGGTGAGATTTGGGGACAAGGACCTCCGCCTGGCCATCTACGAGCCCAGCTTGAGCGGCCGGTTCGACCGTGGGATCGACCTGCCCGGTGAGGAGGCAGGGGGGATGGGATCTTGCTGCCAGCTCCTACTGGATGCGAATGGCAACGGTCAATTCGATCGCCTGAATCTGCGCGACATGGGGTTTGAGAACCGCTGGCTGACGCGCCTCGTCCGCATCGGGGGGACATACTACGAGCTGAAGGTGGCGGCGGACGGCGGCTCGATTCGAATCACGCCCTCGAAGCCGAAGGTTGGCACGCTGAAGATTCCGGAGCACGTCGGGTCGGCCTCGGTGATCGGGCCGGCGTTCGCGACGATCGTGACGAGCAAGGACAAACAGCTCGAGCTGCCCGCGGGAACCTATGCGGTACATCGGTACGAATACCGCCGTGGCAGCGACACGTTGCACGCGGCCGGCCTTAAGGAAGAAGGGCAGTTCGAGATCAAGGCGGGTCAGACGGCCTCGTTCCGCGCGGGTGCGCCGTTGAGGCTCGGGGTGATCTGCAGATCCGACGCCCCCAATACTCAGGGCAGCAGGAACCTCGCGCCGAAAAACGTGCGGATCAGCATGGCGCTCGAGGATTGCGCGGGACGAAGGGTCCAAGACCTGCGGACCGGGACGGGTCGGCCGCCGGCGCCGCGGCTCAAGATCGTGGGGCCAACGGGCAAGACCGTTCTGGATGCCGCCTTCAAGTATGGGTGAGGCTTCACCTGCTCGTACTCGTGGCGAGTACCCGATAGCTTGAAAGGCACACACAAGGTCGTTCCCGTATGGTCGAAGTGTCCGTTCGAGATCGGGAAGGTCAACCCGGGGACCGTACGGATACCGGGGTAGGTTCGAGGCTCCCCAGAGCGATGATTGTGTGATAGCGGCCGCTTGTCTCATGGCCACGCAAGGCGGCCGTCGCGAGGGGCCGTGTCTGTCCGCGTCTGGACGATACGGGCACGCCGGGCTATATTGACCCCATGACGGATGGCATTCCTGAACACGTCGGTGCCCCGGACGCGTCTGAGCAAGCGCCGGAGGACGCGGCGGACACGGACGCGCCCCAAGCCGATCCGCCCGCCGGCCGGATCGGGGACGCTGACCCACCCGAAGGGCCCGAAGACCGCGTCGACGAGACGGACGGAGACCGTGACGGGTCGTCGCTCGGCGAGCCATCCGACCAGAGCATCGAGGCCGAGGGCGTCGTCGAGGCCATCCTGTTCGCGTCCGATTCGCCCCTGCCGCCGAATCGCGTGGCGCAGATCATGGGCGTCGGTGACGCGCGGTCGGTTCGGAAACACGTCAAGTCGCTGAACGAGCGTTACGGGCGGGACGGCTCGGCCTTTCGCATCGAGGAGATCGCGGGCGGCTATCAGATGCTGACGTTACAGAGATTCAACCCGTGGCTGGCCAAGCTCCAGCGGACCAAGCAGGAATCCCGTCTGTCACCGGCGGCCCTGGAGACGCTGGCGATCGTGGCGTACAAGCAGCCGGTGCTTCGCGCCGAGATCGAGGCCGTCCGTGGCGTCACCGTCGGTGAGGTCCTCAACCGGCTGCGGGAGATGAACCTGATCAAGATCGTCGGTCGCGACGAGCAGATCGGCCGGCCGATGCTGTACGGAACGACCCGCCGGTTCCTCGAGGTCTTCGGGCTGGCCAGCCTGAAGGATCTGCCCACGGTCGAGGAGCTCAAGCCACCCGAGTAGCGTGCCTCGTTGACGCACGCCAGGCCTCCACGCGTCTGCCACGATCGTGTCTTGGCCCCGTGTCTGGGTCACGGTCAAGCGACGCCGAGAAACGAGGCCGAGCTTGGCCGTGGTGAGACGCGCGATCTCAGCCACACGGCCAAGGCTCCGCCCTTGACGGGTCGGACCTTGACCGTGCCACCCGATCCGGGCCCCGCTACTGGTGCGTCTTGCGTTACGGGGTCTCAGTCCGGTTCGATGTGAAACAGCGAGGGGAGCTCCGTTCGCCGGACCACGACCCGGTGTTCGGCCGAGTGATAGGCGGCCCTGAGCCAGGCCAGGGCCAGTCGGGCGTCCTCGGCCGCAGCGGCCCAGGGTGTTCCCGGCTCGCACGGTGACGGGAGCGTGACCTGGCCCGTGATGCGGTCGATGAAGTGTCGCATCTGGCGGAAGTAGAGCGTGTGCCGATTGCCCCACGGCAAGCGGACGCGCGTCCAGGCGTCGGCGAACAGGTTCCGCCGGCGGTAAATCTTCAATCGCATGGGCTTTCGTTGGTACTCCTGGATGGCCTCGAACCGGATCTTGCCCCACCGGCCGTAGAGGTGTCCCGTCTCGGACCCCGACGGCCGGCCGACCACGTGGCAGCTCTTGGCGAGGTGAACGGCCGTGCCGTCCGTCAGCGTCAGCAGGCTGAGCGACATGTCCTCGTGCACGCGGTTCCCGACGAGCTTGCGTGTGACGCAGCAGATCGATTCGATGTCGGCCAAGAGGAAGCGCAGCAGATCGAAGTAGTGGGGTCCGTGGTCGTACAGGTCGCCCCCGCCGCTGTCGGGGTCTTCCAGCCGCCACGTGCCGTACGTCTTGCGCAAGTCCACCCCCCACGCCTCAAGCCGGTCCAAGCCCCAGCCGACAAAGCCCGAGTGCAGGTCGGGCAGGTAGTAGTGCCAGTCAATGTCGACCTGATGAACCGGGCCGATCCGCCCCGAACGCACCCATTGCCGGATCCTCGCGAACCCGGTCTCGAACCGCTTGCTGTGGCCGACCTGCAACAGCACGCCGTGCCGGTCGCGAGCCGCGATGATGCGGTTGCACTCCTCGACGTCGACGGCCAGCGGCTTCTCGCACAGGATGGCGCGGACGCGCTCGGTGCACGCCTCGACCATCGCGGCGTGCACGATCGGTGGCGTGGCGATCACGACGGCGTCGAGCGAATCGCCGTCCAGCATGTCGTCGAGACGGCGGTAGGCCCGCGGCACGCCGAACCGCTTGACGAACCGCTTGCGGTTCTGGTCATCCGGATCGCAGCAGGCGGCGATGACCGCGCGCTCGTCGGCCGCGATGGCCGGGCCGTGACCCACACGACTGACCTGTCCGCAACCCACGATGCCGATGCGCAGTGGCGATGTCATGCGTCTGTCATCCCGGGCCGGCGTTCAAGATTATCCTCCGGCGGGGCCTAGTCTACCGCTAGTGCCGTTTTCAGTCAGACCGTTTCGCGCGCCGCGGGGTGGCATGGCTAGGCTCCGACCCGTGAGCGTCGGAGTCTACCCGTGTTCGCACGATGACACGCTATCGCACGGGCAAACTTCGCTCGTGCCTC
>CAYOGX010000048.1:0-11637 GCA_964403235.1 uncultured Planctomycetales bacterium
CCAGCCAGGTCGACCGCCCGAAGGTGGGTCGCGGTGCGGAACACGACCGTGTTGCCCACCACCAGGGGATGAAGCTGCGGGATCTCGGCCCGGTACTCGTGCGACTGCTCCTTGCGAAGCAGCCCGATCTCCTTGCGGAGTGCCTGGATGTCTTCGAGGGCAGTCGCCTCCGGGGACGCACCGCCGGCCACGTTCGCAAACCAGAGGACCAGAGCCAGCGCGCCGCCCCTTGAAACAGCCGATTGCATCGGGTATCTCCCCATGGCGCCGCGTACCGCCCAAACCCGCAAGGTCACAGAGCAGACCATCGTTCGAGCAGCGCGCGCGCTGTGTCAGGTCCAGGATCAGGTCACCGAAGCGAGACGTCGCTAGACGGGGCTAGAGGGAGGCCCGCGCGGGAAAGGGGGCGCCACGTCGCCGGTTTGCGGATTGGGGGACGCGGGAATCTTAGCAACCAGCCAGAGCACGACCTCCGGGGTCGGACAACAGACGTCGGGGGGGGCGACCCATGAACCAGCCCCCACAACACAAAACGGACAGATGCAGTTGTAATGCTGGCAGTGAGCCGTCTCATGGATCGTGAGAAGCCAGAAAGTGCACAGAAGTGTAATTACCAGGAAAAAGGCCGGCACGGATCGGGACCGCGCGACAGACCGTTTCCCTGACCGTTCGGAAGTATGGTCAAGGTGCCCAACAACCATCCGATTGCCCGCCACCGCCCGATGGGGTTGCCCCCCGCGCCCCAGGCAGGTGATTACTTATGTTATCGGTCCCACAACGGGCGGCACTTTAGGCTTCTGCAAAGCACCGTCGAGCCCGAGAGGAAGGCGCGTTGATGATGCGGTGGTTTGCTTGGAAGTGGGCGGCCCCCACCAAGGATCTCTTCTGAAATACTTCTGGCGCGGCGGTGACAACAGCAGTGTGGTCGATGGGCGGCCACCGCGGAGATCTAAACAGGTAACTCTTGAGATGAAGGAGGTTTACGATGATTCTCAAGGCGGTGAAGATTGGGGTCGTCACGACCGTGGGGCTTTGTGTGGTCGGTGGCGTGCTGTTCGGGACGGACCTGGGCAGCTACGTGACCAGCTCGGCTCGATCTGTGAAAATGGCGGTTAAGGATGCCGTTCCGATTGATTTCGAGCTCAGGCGGGCGCGGGACCTGCTCGAGGACATCATCCCCGAGATGCAGGCCAACATCCGCCTGATCGCCCAGGAGGAGGTCGAGGTCGCCGGGCTCAAGGCCGACATCGAGCAGTCCGAGGCCTCCACCATCCAAGAGCAGACGCGGGTGGTGAAGCTGCGTGAGGCCCTGGCGGTGGACCGGCCCCGGTATACGTTCGCCGGCTGTCAGTACACCCGCCCGCAGGTGAAGCATGAGCTGGCCCGCCGGTTCGATCGTCTCAAGGAGGCGGAGGTCGTACTGGCCGGCAAGCAGCGCCTGCTCTCTGCCCGCCAGAAGTCGCTGAACGCAGCCATGCAGATGCTGGACCGGACCCGGTCGCAGAAGGTGCGGCTTGAGGACCAGATCGAGGCGCTCGAGGCGCAGTATCGGCTGGTCAAGGCGGCCTCGGTGGGCTCGAAGTTCCAGGTGGATCACAGCAAGCTGGCACAGACCGACAAGCTGATCCGCGAGATCAAGAAGCGGCTGGACGTGGCTGAGCGGGTCTTGGCGCACGAGACGCGCTTCGTCGAGCCGATCCCGGTGGACACGATCAGCGAGACGGACCTGCTGGCCCGCGTGGACGAGCACCTCGCCGACCGCGGCGGCGCTAACGCCGCTGGAGAGGACTCCTCCCTGGCGCTAAACCGCCCCGACGGCGCCCGATAGGCGTCGGGCGCCGTCGGTGGTTCGGCGCCCGGTGCGCGACGTGCCGGGCGCCGGGCGTCGACCGGGTATACTGGTAATCGACCTGACCAATGCTAGGGAGCCGGACCGGTGCTGATCCTGCGGATCCGACAAGCAGAAACTGCCCTGGCGGACGGGCGATTGGACGAGGCCTACGAGCTGGCCAGGGCCGACGACGTGCGGGCGCATCGGCGCGGGCAGGGGCTCGTCGGGCGACTCGTCCGGTCGCTCGTCTCGCGCAGTCGCGATCACCTGGCGGCCGGACGCCTGGGCGAGGCGTTGGCCGACTGCGAGAAGGCCCAACGGCTTGGCGGGAGCCTGCCCGAGATCGCGTCGCTGCGGGCCGCCATCAGCCGGGCGATGTCGGACGAGCACCGGTCCCGCCGACGCCGTGCGGGAATCATGACAGCCGCCCGGGAACACGTCGAGAACGGCAGGCTGTCGGTAGGCGAACGGCTCCTGGGCGACGTGGACGGCGAGAGCGGCAAGGCCACGGCGCTGCGAAACGAAGCGGCTGCGCGTCGCCAGACCGCCGACGCCGCGCTGAGACGCGCCGAGGCCGCCATCGACGAGCAGGACTGGGATACCGCGATCGACGCGCTCGCCGAGGCCGGACGCGCCCATGCCGCGAACGACCGCGTCGCGGCGATGTCGGCTCGCCTGACGAAGCTCGTTAACCAACAGATACGTCAGGCCGTCGAACAAGGGCGACTGGATCGGGCCGACCTGCTAATCCGTCGAGTCCAGCCGTTGTCGGGTCGGACTATCGAGACCCGTGAGTTGGGCCGGATCCTCGAACAGTGTCACCTCGCGCGCGAGTACGTCGAGCAAGGTCACGTTCCCAGGGCCGTCGAGATCCTGGAGCAGCTTGGCGCGATCGTGCCCGATGCGGGGTGGATTCAAGACGCGCTCGACAGCGCCCGACAGACAACTGAAGGGCTGGGTCGGCTCCGCGGCGGGCCGTTGGGGTTGCTCGGTCCCGCCCCGCCGGAGGTGTCGGACGTCAGTGCCGCGACCGTGCCGCCACCGAAGGCAGCGGCGCAGACACAGGCGGGGGTTGGCCAGGTGAACGGTGCTGGACGATTGCCCGGACGATTCATGATCCACGTCGACGGCGTGGGCAGCTACCTGGTCCTGCGCGAGCGACAGGTGACGATCGGCCCGGCGGGTTCGTCGCACGGGCCGGAGCTGGCCTTGATGGCGGAATCGGGCCTGCCGCCAGCCACGATCGAGCGCGTGGACGACGACTACTTCCTGTCGTCGTCCGGCCAGGTTCGCGTGAACGATCGGCCGACGAAGCGGAAGCTGCTGGCGAACGGCGACAAGATCGCGCTGTCGCGCCGTTGCCGCGTGCGATTCAGCCTGCCGCACGCGGCGAGCACGTCGGCGGTGTTGGATCTCTCGGGGACGCGTCTGCCGCAGGGCGACGCACGGCGGGTGATCCTGCTCGACAGAAACATCGTGGTGGGTCCGGGCCCGTCGTCGCACATCCGGGCCGATCAGCTGGCTGGGCCTATCGTCCTGAGCATTCGGGACGGCCGGCTGTTCTGCGGTGGCAACGAACCCGTGACGGTGGACGATCGGGCGATGGACCGGATGACGGGGGTACCAATGGACGCACAGGTCCGCGTCGGACCGGTATCGTTCGTGGTGACATCGGCGTAGATCAGGGCGGAACGATGCAGGGATTCCAATACAGACATGGCGAACAGCCGCTGGGCGGGTACACCATCCAGCGGGGCGTCGGTCGCGGGGGCTTCGGCGAGGTCTACTACGCCGTCAGCGACAGCGGCCGCGAGGTCGCGCTCAAGGCCGTCCAGGGCTACGAGCAGGTCGAGCTCCGCGGCATCCGACAGTGCATGAACCTCAAGAACCCGCACCTGGTGACGATCTTCGACGTGAGGTACAACGATCAGGACAAACCGTTCGTCCTCATGGAGTACGTGGCCGGCCCGTCGCTCCGCGACCTGCTCAACGACTCGCCGGGCGGGCTGGGCGCGCAAAAGGCCGCCTTCTTCCTCCGCGAGATCGGTAAGGGACTGACCTACCTGCACGACCGCGGGATCGTCCACCGCGACCTCAAGCCGGGAAACATCTTTTACGAGGACGGCTACGTCAAGATCGGCGATTACGGGCTCAGCAAAGCCATCACCGCCAGCCAGCACAGCGGCCAGACCGTTACGGTCGGCACGGTGCACTACATGGCCCCGGAGATCGGGCAGGGGCGCTACGACCGCAGCATCGACATCTACGCCCTTGGCGTGGTGCTGTACGAGATGGTCACCGGGCAAGTGCCGTTCCTGGGCGCCAGCCCGGGCGAGATCCTGATGAAGCACATGGCCACGGAGCCGGATCTGGCCGGCATCGACGAACCCTTCGCCGCGGTGATCCGGCGTGCGATGGCCAAGGACCCGACCGATCGCTATCAGACGGTGCAGGAGATGATCGAGGCCGTCTTCGGCGCCGAGCACATCCGCCAGAGCGTCTCGCACTTCAGCCCGGACAGCCTGTCGGCCGTGGCCGAACGGGCCGCGCAGAAGGTCGGTGCCGGCGCCCGCGCGGGCGGCCCCGGCGGCGGGCCGGGCTCGTCGGGCGATCCGACCATGACGTTCGGCGCGGAGATTCTATCGGATCAGGGCAGCAGCAAGGCCTGGGAAGAGCCCAGCAACTGGTGGGACGAGTTCGGCCAGCGCATGGGCGCGTGGGGCGAACGGATGGGCCGGTGGGGCTCGCGCTTCGGTCAGGATGCCGCCGAGCGGGCCAAGGCCCAAATCCACGTACGGGCGCACGCCGAGGGGGCGATCGTCGGCGATCCGCGGCAAGACCCGCTCGGTCGGCAGCAACGTCGGATGCTCGCGTGGACGGCGGCCGCGGTGGTCGCGTTCGGGACCGACGCGTTGGCGCCGCAGCCCCCGGGTCAGCATGCGTGGATCGGGATCGCGGTGTTCTTCGCCATCCTCGGCGGCGCAGCAGGGATCCGGATTGCTCGCTACCGGCTGAACCTCCAGTCAGAGTCGGGGTTGGTCCTACGGCTGGCGTACGGCGGGCTGGCCTGCGCCCTTTCGATGATCCTCGGCGGCGTGGTCATGTTCATCGCGTCGGATCTACTGCATTACCGGGAATGGTTGCGTTTCACCCGGTACTTGGGCGGAACGCTATTGGCGATCTACGTGCCGCTGTTCCTGCTGAATTGGCAGCACCGGACGGATCCGGCCCGGGCGAACCGCGTCTCGCTCGGGGCCGCGGTGTGGGCGGGCCTGTTAGGCCTGATCGCCGCGTTCATCTTCGAGGGGGTTGCCGAGGTGGCCGTCGGCGTCTTGGCCGGGATCTCGTTGGCGGCACAGGTGGTCTGTCCGTTCGATCCGAACGCGTCGAAGCGCTTGAGATCCTCCAGATGGCAGCGGTGGCATGGCCCCCCAACAGACGCGGATCAGCCCCCCGACTCGGCCGGCACGGCGGCCACCCCGCCTCCACCCGGTCCGCCCCCGGCCCCGTCGGGGCCCGCGCACGCCCAGGAGAGGCGGGCACAAGCGGCCGAACGCGCAAGGGAATGGGCGGCGCGCGGCGGCATGGGCCGGTCGGGGGGCCTGCTCGACCGACCGGTGCCGACGTGGGTCCGCCCGTTGGCGCTGCTGGGGTTCATGCTCCTACTGTCGCTTGGCCTGGCCATGATCCTTTGGGGGGCCATCGAGGGTGGGGATGACGAGATCGTCATTGGGCTGGGCGGGGGCATCGGCTCACTGCTGTTGGCGGGCTTCTGTTTGGTCAAGACGTTTCAGGCCACCTATCGCAGTTGGTGGAGCAGCCTGGTCAAGCCCCTGGTCATGCTGGCCTGCATTGAATGCATCTTCTGCGCAGCGATGTGCCTGGGCGCCTGGAACCTTAGGGACGAAGAAGTGCTGATCGGCCTGTTGTTCCTGATCTTGCCGATCCCACTGTTCATCGTGGTGGCGGCCCTGCCGAACGCGGCGATGCATCCGCTGTTGGGCGGCGTTCTGCCGCCACGTGTGGGCCCGTTGCCGATACAAGGGATCTCGCAACGACGGCGGCTGTGGGCGTTGCTGCTGGCCTGCGGGTTGTTCATGGGGGTTGGCGGGTTGCATCGGTTCTACGTCGGCAAGATCTGGACGGGCCTGCTGTGGCTGGTCACCGGCGGGCTGCTCGGCATCGGTCAGATTTACGACGTCATCATGATCGCCCTGGGCCAATTCCGGGACTGCAACGGCCTGCCGCTGGTCATCTGGCATAGTGAAGATGAGCTCAGGCGCTCGCCGCCGATCGCCCCCGCGGCCCACCTCGGCGGGTACGCACCGCAAGCTGGAGCCGCGGCACAAGATCAGCCGCACGCTCAAGCGGCACCGCCCGTGCCGCCTGGGCCGGACCGCCCAGCGGAACCCTATCCGATCCATTCAGCACCCACGTCGCGCATACGCAGGCCGATCGAGGTGGGCAGCATCATGCTGTCGATGATCGGCGCGGCCTTGCTGACGGTTGCGGTCGTGGTCGCTCTGCCGGTGGCGGCGGACCTGCCCCGGATGACCGCATCGGGTCTTTTCGGCGAGGGCCTGGCCCGCCACCTCGAGCGCGAGCTTGGCGGCTACAGGGGTTGGCCTCAGCTGGCCAGCAACATCGGGATGGCGGTCACGGTGATCTTGGGATTCCTCGGGACGGGCATCCTGATCGTGGCGCGTCGACGGGGCGGCTTCATGCACATGGCCCGCGCCGCGCTCGGGGCATTCGGCCTTCTGTTCGCGGTCTGTCCGACCCTACAGGAGGCGCTGGAAGGAATCAAGTGGGATCTCGTAGCACCGCGGATGAACAATGAGGACGTTGGCGAAGCGATTGACTTGATGTTGGGGGGAGTGGACCAGCGGACCGCACTGATCGCCGGGATCCTGTTCCTGGTGTCGATCATGGTGCTGGTCTGGCCGCGCCGCAGGCAACCGGTCGAGGCGCCGAGCCAGGCCGGTGAGGTCGGTTAGCAGGCAAAAACGCCCCGCAGGCGAAGGAGCCTGAGAGATGGAAATGCATACAGGGATCCTTCCGTTGATCATCGTTGCAGGCCTGGCGATCGGCCTGGTCGTCCTGTTCGTCAAGGCGATCAGCAAGAGGCGGTGGGTTCTCGGCACCGTGGGGGTCCTCGGCGGGCTGTGCCTCCTCGGGAGCTTGATGTTCGTGGCGCGCTCCGCCCGTTATCCGGTGCCCGTGGCCGTCGAGATTGGCGGTTCCGAATCCGGACGGTACAGCCGGCTTGCCCCGCGGGTGGCGCGTGCGCCCAGGCGCCCTGTGGCGATATTTGCGGAGCGACCGCAAGGTGCACCGCAGGCGCCGTGGCGGGTGGAGATCGATCCGAAGTTCAAGCCGGACGTCTATCCGTCGGCCCGTTCGGCCGCGCGCGACTTGGCGGCGGAGGTGGCCGAATCGATGCCCAAGATCCTGCCGGGCGACGAGGCGCCGGAGGTGATCCAGATCTTCGGCCGCGCGGACCCTGAGGTGTTGCACGCGGCGGCCGAGGCGCTGGTCCGTCGGATGCCGACGACGAAGATGCTGGTCGAGGCCGTCCCGCTGGGGTCGGGCGCAGGAGCGGGCCGCACCGATCCCAAAACGGTCCGCGTGGAACTGGACGTGCCGTGGCGATCGAGCGGACACCGCAACGTGGGGCGGTACTCCCTCCAGGAAAGCGGAGGCTCGCTTCGAATGCAGGCCAAGGGCGCGTCGGGCGCGCTGACGCGGAGTGCCCGGTTCGTCGAGAAGCTTTGGGTGGCCAACTTCGCCGAGTTCGTCGGGCGGAACCCAAAATCCCGGTGGATCCTCGCCCAGTCGCAACAACCGTGCATCGACCAACACGAGGCCGAGCAGCAGGCCCTGGAGGACGCAGCCGCAAAGCTCCTGGGCGAGGTCTCTGACCGTTTGGGGCGCGAAGGCGGCCGGTCGTGGCCGGCCTCGGGCCTCCCCGTCACGTCTCGACACCAAGACGCCATTGTCGCCCAACTGCAGGGCGAGGGCTTCGTGGTCGACCGCTTCGCGCAGAGCTTCCTGCGGCCGTATGGGCGGGTCTGGCGACAGGCGGTGCTGATCGACGCCTCCGACGACAACATCGAACGGCTCGCGGTTGTCTGTGCGGGGCGGATCCGAGCGCTTCAGGCATCCTGGGCGCGACAGGCGGCGTCGATCGGCGGGTTGTTGCTGGTGATCTGCCTGGTGTATCTGTTTCTCAATGCGGTGACGAAGGGATACTTCTCGTGGCCCTTGCGTGCGGCGGCCGTCGCGGTTGTGATCATAGGGGCGTTGGTGGTGGTCCTGTTTCTGGCGTGAACGATTCCGACCCGCCAAGGAGATCCTTGCAGGCCTTCGATGAGCGGACTGACTGAGGCCGATCGGTATCTGCTCGAGCAGATACGACAGGGCGACGCTGAGGCTTGGGGCCAACTGGTTTCCCGGTTTCAGGGCCGATTGGTGGCGTTCGCGCGGAGCAAGACCCGCCAACCCGCCGACGCGGAGGACCTCGTGCAGGAGACGTTCATGGGGTTCTGCAAGGGTCTGGCCGACTACCGGGCCGAGGCCAGCCTCGAGACCTACCTGTTCACTATCCTGCGACGCAAGATCATCAACTGGCTGCGCGGCAGACGCTCGACCGTCTGCTCGCTCCAGGACCTGGTCCGCGACGATCGGGACCGTTCCGAAGACGGGCCCGACCCGGGCGGCCAGGTCGCCGCGCCCGACCCGACCGCGAGTTGGTACGCCCGCCGCAACGAGGAACGCGACCGGCAGCACGACGCCCTGGCCGCGACCCTGCGCGACCTCATCGACGGCTACAAGAAATCGCACAACTTCCGCGACCTACAGGTCGTCGAGCTGCTGTTCTATTGTCAGCTCCGCAACAAGGAGGTGGCCGACGTCGTGTCGCTGGACGAGAAGCACGTCGGGCTGATCAAACATCGGTGCCTCAAGCGGATCCAGGCAGGCGTCCAGCAGGCCCTGCGGGCCGGCGCGCCCGGACCGGATTCCTTCACGGGGTCCGGCACCGACCTGACGGACCCGGCGGACTCGACGTTGACCGAGATCTGGCAGTCGCTTCGGCTGAGCTGCCCGAAGCGAAGTACAGTCGGGGCCTATCTACTCGGGACGCTGGACGGGCCATGGCAAGAGTACGTGTCGTTCCATCTCGAGCGGCTGGGCTGCCAGTTCTGCCGCGCCAATCTCGAGGACCTCCAACGCAAGACCAGCCACGACGCGTCGCACACCCTGCGCGATCGGATCATGGAATCGACTGTCGGGTTCCTCAGCGCTCCGTAGCGGAACGCGTATCTCATCGTTGATCTCGTTATCCGCTAACGTTTGGCGTAGGCTATGCGCCCGATACGGGTGACAGCGTCTCGATGGAAGGATCGTCATCATGAAGCGAACCGTGCAGCGACGAGGCCGCCTCGTGCCGGCGGTGATGCTGGTCGGCGTGTGTGGGTCGCAGGCGTGGGCGGACGAGAAAGGACGAGAGCCCATGGGCGTCCTCGACGGAACCAAACCGTTGACGATGCAGGGCGATCCTGCAGCGGAGATGGTCGCCGGCATCGACCGGTCCCTGATGCGCGAGCTGTCCGGCATGGCCAAGCATCGCGAGCGATTCTGGAAACGCGACTACGCCTCGGTCGAGGCCTACGGCCGATCTGTGTCGGCGAACCGTGAGCGGTTCCGGCGGATCATCGGCGAGGTCGATCCCAGGCCATCCCCAGTAGGGATGGACTTGGTTGCAACGACGACGCAGCCGTCGCGCGTTGGGCAGGGATCCAGCTACACGGTCCGTGCCGTCCGTTGGCCGGCGTTGGACGGCGTCAACGGCGAGGGATTGCTGCTGATCCCTGAGCGGAAACCGATCGCCCGCGTCATCGCGCTGCCCGACGCCGATTGGACGCCGGAGATGCTGATCGGCATGACCGCGGGCGTCCCGCCGGCCGGGCAGTTCGCTCGCCGGCTGGCCGAGAACGGCTGCGAGGTGCTCGTGCCCGTGCTGATCGACCGCAAGGACACCTTCTCGGGCAACCCGAAGGTCCGCATGACCAACCAACCGCACCGGGAGTTCGTCTACCGCATGGCGTACGAGATGGGCCGGCACGTCATCGGGTATGAGGCGCAGAAGGTGCTGGCGGCCGTGGACTGTTTCAGCAGCCAGCCCGGGGGCGATGACGCACCGATCGGCGTGATGGGATACGGCGAGGGCGGATTGCTGGCGCTATACAGCGCCGCGATCGACCCCCGGATCGACGCGGTGGTGGTAAGCGGCTACTACCAGCCGCGGCACAACGTGTGGGCCGAGCCCATCTACCGGAACGTCTGGGCGCTGCTCCGTGAGTTCGGCGATGCGGAACTGGCCGGCCTGATCGCGCCGCGAACGTTGATCGTCGAGGCCTGCCGGCGTCCGGAGGTCGACGGTCCACCGCCGGCCCGAAAAGGGCGCGGCGGCGCGGCCCCGGGCAAACTGACCACGCCGCCGCTCGACGCGGTCCGGGCCGAGGTCGACCGCGCACGACCCGTCTACGAGAAGCTGGGCGCCGCGGCGAAACTGCGACTGACGCTGAGCGCCGACGGCGACGGCCCGCCCGGATGCGATGCGACCCTGGCAGCCTTCCTCAGCTCGCTGGGGCGTGAGACCGCGGCGGTCGGCCTCGCCCCGGCCGGCGAAGCGCCCAACGACGAGCGCAAGGCGTTCGATCCGCAGGCGCGGCTGAAACGCCAGTTCGATCAGTTGATCGCGTTCACGCAGCGGCTGGTCCGACAGTCGACGTTTCGTCGCCAGGAGTTCTGGTCGAAGGCGGACGCGTCAAGCGTCAAGCGATGGCAGGAGACATGCAGGCCGTACCGGAAGGCGTTGTGGGAAGACGTCATCGGTCGACTGCCGTCGCCGAGCGTACCCGCCAATCCGCGGACACGGCTGGCCTACGATCGGCCCAAGTGGACCGGCTACGAAGTGATGCTCGACGTCTGGCCCGACGTATTCGCCTGCATCCTGCTCGTGCCGAAGGACCTCAAGCGGACCCCCGGCGGAGACGTTGCAGAGCGCCGGCCCGTCGTCGTCTGCCAGCACGGGTTGGAGGGCAACCCGCGCAAGACGATCGACCCGAAGCACCAGTCAACCTACAACATGTTTGGGGCCAGGCTGGCCGACCGCGGCTTCATCGTCTACGCGCCGCAGAACCCCTACGTCGGGTTCGACAGGTTCCGCGTTCTACAGCGCAAGGCCAATCCGCTGAAGCTGTCGTTGTTCTCGTTCATCATCGGCCAGCACGATCGCACGTTGGAATGGCTGGCGTCGCTGCCGTTCGTCGACGCAGACAGGATCGGCTTTTACGGCATCAGCTACGGGGGCAAGACGGCCGTCCGCGTGCCGACGATCCTGGAGCGCTACGCCCTGTCGATCTGCTCGGCCGACTTCAACGAGTGGATCCTCAAGAACACCACGATCGACTACGCGACCGGGTACCCACTGACGGGCGAGTACGAAATGCCCGAGTTCGACCTGGGCCACACGTTCAACTACGCCGAGCTGGCCGGGCTGATGGTGCCCCGGCCGTTCATGGTCGAGCGCGGCCACGACGACGGCGTCGCCCTCGACGAGTGGGTGGCCTGGGAGTACGCCAAGGTCCGCCGGCTGTACGACAAGCTCGGCATTGGCGACCGGACCCAGATCGAGTTCTTCAACGGCGGGCACAAGATCAACGCCCAGGGCACGTTCGAGTTCCTGCACCGTCACCTCAACTGGCCGAGATAGCGACCCGGCGCACCGAAGGGAAAAGACT
>CAYOGX010000049.1:0-11577 GCA_964403235.1 uncultured Planctomycetales bacterium
TCTCTGGCGACGGCGGCACTCTGGAGGCTCGTCTGATAAGTCGCCTCGGCCTCATCGAGCTGGGCGTAGTATGCCGCGTCGGCGTCCTGGTCGGCTTGTTGGAAGGCGATTTCGACGGTACGGAGCTGATCGTCCTGAATCTCCCGGGCGAGCAGGTAGTCCTGGGCAAACGCCTGGTCTGCGGCGTTGACGTCTCGCAGGTGCCGTGCCTGTTCGGCCTCGACGACTACGGCCAGCGCATCGTCGAGTCCGGACAAGGCCTCGACGTACGCCATCTCCTCGTCGTTCACGGAATCCCACGCGGTTCGCTCCGCCGCGGCCTTGCTCTGAAGCTCCGTCTCGTCCGCGGCGCGTGTGACAGCCCAATTGTTGTGGTCGGCCTCCAGGAGAGTCCCGGCCAGTACGGCCTGGTGTTCCTTCAGGGACTCCGCGGCGCCCTGTCCGGCGGCACGCTGGGCAGTGTCATAGGTCACGCGAGCAGCGAGTTCGTCGGCGACCTGCTGCTTGCGCCGGGCCGACACAGCCATGTCTCTTGTCTTCTCGGCCCTCTTCTCGAGGAACTGGGCTCGTGTCCGGGCGTTGCCGTAGGCGACGATCTCGGCGTTATTGAGCCCGGTGATGACATCGTCGATTTCCGCTTCGTTGTTTGGCTCGGCGTCGTCGGGCACCGTGGGCAGCACGTGGATGGTGATCGAGGCCGTGTCCTCACTCTGCAGGTTATGGCCGTCCACCACCCTGTACGCTGCCTGGACCGTACCCTCAAATCCGTCAGGGGGGGTATACGTCAGACACCCGGTGAACGGGTCAAGAGACAGGCCATCCGGGACATCACCGACAAGAGGGACGGTGAGATCGTCGAAGTCGTCCGGGAGCGAGCCCGCAAACAGCGGCGCATCGGGATCGGTCGCGCCATCGAGCAAGGAGAAGTTCCAGGAGGAGTCGCTTGAGTCCGCGGGCGCCCACAGTTCGACGCTGCGGGCCACCGGCTTGTGGTAGCAGTCCAGGCCTATCGTCACCAAGGCCGGACCATATGTGTTCACGCCGTCCGAGACGGTGTAGGTGAACGAATCCGTCCTCGGGGCCGCGCCCGGCTCACCCGCGGGCAGCGTGGCATCACCCGTGACGAGGGCAGGATCGGGCGTGTAGATGAAGTTGCCCAGGTCGTGCAGCACCACCGTGCCATAGCTGCAGCCGGTCTCCAGCGAGACGGTCAGATCGTCCCCGTCGCCGGGCTCATCATTGGCCAGCACTCCCCTGGCCGGATCGTCCTCGACCAGCACCTGGCCGTTGGAGACGGTGTAGCCGTCATTGTTGAGCGTGACACCTGCGTTGGTGACCTCCACGGTTGCGGTGTAGGTCGGGCTGGCGGCGCCCAGTGGATCAACCAGCTTGTAGTAGAACTCATCCGTCCCGACGAATGCGGGATCGGGCGTGTAGACGAACGATCCATCGCTCTTGTGAAGCAGCGTGCCGCCCTGGGCCGTCGTGTTCTCCTCCGGGCCGCTGAGACCGCTGAACACGACGGTGAGCGGGTCGGCATCCGCTTCCGCGTCGAGCAACGTCTTGTCTGAGTACTCGCCGTCCCACAGGTTCTCTTCCCGGGACACTCCCCAGGGACTGACGAAGAGGATCTCGCCGTGGGGAACGCTGAACGCGACCGCGCCTCCGTCGGCACGCTCGGGGGTATCGTTGGTCACGTGGATCGTCACCGTCGCCCACGGGCCGGCTTCAGTGCCGTCGTCGTATCGGTAGTCGAAGGTGTAGACGCCCGGCTCGCCCGGCTCGGGAACGTACTGCATTGCACCGTTGTTCTCCACAACGAGCGTGCCCTTGAAGTTCGGGTCCTGGCTGACGTCCTCGACGGCGATCGTCAGGGGATCGCCTTGAGCGTCGGCAACCTGCTGCCCTTCATCGTCGAGCATGAGCCCTGTGTCCGGGAAGACCAGGATCTGGGTATCGTGGTGGACGGACCAGGAACGGTCACTTGGGGTGGGAACGCTGTTGACGACGTGGATCTGGACGGTGACGGTCTCGCTGGTGCCGTTCTCTGCCTGCCCGTCGGTGATCTGATACGTGAAGCCGTCAGTGCCTGCGTAATCGGGTTCGGCGTCGGGCGTGTAGATGAAGGATCCGTTCGGCAGGACCTCAATGTCGCCATGCTGGACCTCAATAAGGTCATGATCGAGGACGACCAGCGGATCGCCGTCTGAGTCAAACCGGTTCGGAAGCAGGCCCTCCTCGGCCGGGACGAAGAGCGTCGTGCCGTGCGCCACCGAATACCCGTGGTCGACAGGCGTCACCGGTGCGGAGTTTATGACCTCAATGGACACCGTGGCTTCGTCACTCAACTCATACCCGTCCCAGAGTTGATAGGTGAAGCTGTCGGGGCCTGTGTATCCCGCGTCGGGGATGTAAACGAACGCGCCCGTGTCCCAGAACTCGCCGGTGGCCTCGTTCTCGTAATGCAGCGTCCCGTGGCTCGGACCGGAAGCAATCCTGACCTCCAGGCGGTCCGCGTCACCATCGGTGTCATTCCGGAGGATTCCGTCGGCGCGGCCGATGACAAGGGTCGTGTCGTGCGGCGTGATGTAGTCCTTGCGGCCCGTGACCTCGACAGCATCATCCGCGGCTGTGGGTGCGGCGTTTTCCATGCGTATCTCGGCCTCTGCCTGCGCGCTGCCCCCATGGCCGTCGCTGACCGTGACCGTGAACGTGTCAACGCCGAAGAAGCCGTCATCCGGGTCAAACGTGAATGACCCGTCGATTGGCGACAGCACGATATCGGCGTTGTCGCCGTACGACCGGAACACGTAGTTGCCGTCCTCGTCGGTCGTGACGCTGCCGCCCGGCTGGCCTTCCACCGACGAGACGGTCATCGTATCGCCGTTGGCGTCCTCGGCTGCACTGAGTGCGCCGGCCCACCAGGCGGCCGCCGCCGTCTGACCGCGGGTGCACTCGTACACGAGGTCTTCCACAACCGGGGCCGAGTTCGTCACCTCTATGGTGACGGTGGCCGGGGCGCTTTGCTCCACGCCGCTGGCGCACCGGTACGTGAAGCTGTCCGTCCCCGTGAAGTCGGGATCGCAAGCCGGGGTATAGAAGAACGAGCCGTCCGCCCCGAGGGTCAGTGCCCCGTGCGACACGTCGCCGACCAGTATCGCGGTCAACGCCGAGCCGTCCGCGGACGTATCGTTGTCCAGCACACCACCGTCGTGGGCGTGCACGACGAGCAGGTCCCCATGGCCGATCTCATAGGCGTCGTCGGCCGCGGCGGGGACGTCGAAGCTCAAGACGTCCGTCGCGGCAGACACCTCGAGGTTCGCCGTGACCGCGATTGTGTCGATGCCGTCGGTCACCGTGTACTGGAACTGGTCGGTGCCCGTGAAGCCGAACGAGGGCGTGTAGCTGAAGGCCCCGCCGGTGCCCAGCACGAGGGTGCCGTTCGAGACGCCCTGTCCGGCAACCAGCGCCGGCGTCAGCGGATCACCGTCGGCGTCACGGTCGTTGGCGAGAAGGCCGCTCGCGACCGGGCGCACCAGCGTCGTGTTCTGCGTCACGTAGTACGTTTCACCCGCAACGTCCGGCGTGGTGTTGGTGACTGTGATATCCACCTGGCGGACGCGGCTGTAATCCCCGGATCCCGGGAGGTCCTTCACTTCGTACCTGAACGACGTGGTGCCGACGAAGCCGACGTTGGGCGTGAACGTGAACGACCCGTCCTGGTCCAGGGGATCCTGCGGGTCGCCGAACCACTCCACCGTGCCGTGCGGACTGGCCTCGACAAGTGCGTCCGCAACATGGATCCCATGTTGGGCTTCATCGTTCTGGAGCAGCCCTTCATGACGAGGCACGACCAGCGTGCCGTCCTCGAGAACGACCTGACAGTCCAGAGCACCCGCTGTTGGGAGGCTTGCCGAGGTGTGCAGGCGGGGCTGGCCGGGATTGTGCGGCATGGTGTATGACAGCGTCTGGCCATCCGGCTCGGCGACGTCAATGACCACGGTATGCACGTTGCTGCAGGCTACATTCTGGTCGGCGTCCTCGACGTTGTCCGTAACGTAGTAGGTGAAGGAGTCCTCGCCGGCGAAGTTCTCGTCGGGCGTGTACACAAACGCGCCGCCGGCTTGCAGCGTGAGCTCGCCGTGAGCGGGCCCGGAGACGACTTCGGCATACATCGCATCGCCGTCCGGTTCGATATCGTTCGCCAGGACACCGTCGCCCTGGAAGACGTACAGCGGCTGGTTGCGATAGGCGTCGTATCTGTCGTCGTACTCCCCATTGGAGGTATCGTTCGTGACGGAGATCGACACCAGGACGGGGTCGCCGGTATGCGTGCCATCCGTGAGACGATATGTGAACGCATCCGTCCCGGTGAAGTTCGCATCGGGCGTGTACACAAATGAGCCGCCCGGACCCACAGGACTGGCATCGGCGCCGAGGCCGACGAATCCCAGGCTGCCATGGACAGGCTGTTGATCGGCCTCCGTCCCGACGGCCCACACCGGAGCGATGTCCGACAGTTCGTCATTCCGCAGGACGCCGTCGAACGGGGAGACGACGAGGACGTCGTCGTGAAGCACGCTGTACGCGTCCGGCTCGCCGGCCAGGGATACGGTCGGGGCCGTCACGTCGATCGTCACGGTTGCACGGGGATACTCCGCACCGGGCTCAAGCGGCACGCCGTCGATGATCTCGTACTCAAACGTGTCCTGGCCGACGAAGCCCTCGTTCGGCACGTACACGAAGGACCCGTTCGCGCCGAGTCCGTTTATCAGCGTGCCGCTGCCGGGGCCCTCAACCTCTATGCACGTCAGGAGGTCGCCGTCGGCGTCACTGTCGTTTGCCAGAACGCCCGACCCCCGCAGCACGGTCAGCGGCCGGTTCACCACGGCGGAGTACGAATCGTCACCGGCGACGGGCTCACTGTTGGTAACTGCGATCACCACGGTCGCCAGGTCGGACATCTGACATCCGTCGAAGACCAGGTAGTCGAAGCTGTAATCGCCGACAAACCCCGCCGCCGGTGCGAACGCGAACGACCCATCCGGCCCGAACCGAAGGCTGCCCTCCTCGTCATCAGCATCGGTCACGACGGCGGTGATCCTGTCGCCGTTTACATCAAAGGCGCCTGCGAGAACGCCTTCGGACTGGTCCGCAACAAGCGTCCGATCGTGCGTGATTTCATAGGTCTTGTTGCCCGCCGTCGGGGCGTGGTTCGACACCTCGATCGTAACGGTTGTCTCCGCACTGACCGCGAGTGAGCCGCCGGACTGGCCGCCATCCGTCACGACATACGTGAAGGTGTCCACACCCGTAAACCCTTCAGGCGGCACGTAGGCAAATGCGCCGCTGGGCCTTCGCACGAGCGTGCCGCCGCTGGAGGGATCCTCCCCGACGGAGACATTGGGGTATTCATCCTGCGGGTACTCCTCCCGGGTCACGACTCTCAGGAGTTCGCCCGGGTCCGGGTCGTAGTCGTTGGCAAGCAGGCCTTCCCCCGCGTCGATGAAGATGGCGCGATCGTGCAGCATTTTGTAGCCGTCCGGTCGGGCCGTCGGCGCCTGATTCGTGAACTGGATCGTCACGTCAGCCGTATCCGACAGGCCTGCCACAAACTCGTCTTCCCCTCCGGAAGGATCGGGGACGGCAATCATCTCCGTGACCCTGTAAGTGAACGTCACCTCGCTGACGCCGGTCATGTTCTCGGCGGGAATGTAAATGAACCCGCCGTCGGCGAACATACTGACCGTGCCGTGCCCCACATCCGGCTGCTCGTGGATTTCCGCCTTGAGCAAGTCATGGTCAGGATCGCTGTCGTTGTCGAGAACGCCCTGGTGGCCATACACCACCAGGGGTGCGCTGTGCAGCGTACTGTATTCATCGGGCGCCGCCGTGGGTGACTCGTTGGTCACCAGAATATGGACCGTACCGACATTGGACGCGTCGCTGTCGTCGAATTCACACAGACCATTGGCCAAGGCATCCTGTAACCAGGCCTCCTGTTCCGGCGTCGCTGTGGCAAGAACGCCCTGGCCAATCGACCGAGGGCCAAATGGGGTTCCGTCTAGTGTGAACCCCTTGTCTCTGCCCTTGTCCGTCACCGTGTAGACCGGCTTGCCTACCGTGAACGTGAAGCCGTCCAGTCCGACATAGCCTCTGTGAGGGATGTAGTTGAAGACCCCATTCGGCAGGATGTCCAGGTCGCCGTGCTCGGGCCGAACGGCCTCGGCAACGTCCATGTGTCCACTGTACTTCCCCTCCCAGTTCACCATGCCGTTGTCCGGATTCACCAGGCCGTAATACCCATCGCCGTCATCATCCTTTCTGGCATCCATCAGGACGCTGTTGTGGGACACGGTGTACCCGCGGGCGTCGTTGTCCGCTATCGACGCGCGTGCGTACCGCTGCCCGAACGACCGGGCGCCGCCGGTCAACGTGAACTCGACGCGTTCCTGTCCTTCCCAGTTGTCGTCATCAACAGCACTCAGCGTGAACGTCGCCGTGTTGGACTCGCTGTCAAGATCGACGTACCACCCGTGCTGGTCCGAGGCCAGGCCGTCCATGACGACATCACCCGAGCCGGCCGTTGTATTCGGCGACGCGTGGCTGAGGCGGAAGCGCTTCGTTGTGCCCTCATCGATGACCCCGTCGTACGTCAGTTCAAAGACGGCCGTATCACCCCCGCCCTCAGCGGCATGGTTGTCGAGCGCCGCGATTCGCGCCTTGCCCTCCAAGGTGAACACGATGTCATAGACGGTCTGAAAACCGCCCCGCCCGCTATTGGAGGCCAGGGGGTTATACGTGAAATTGCCGTATCCTGAGACCGCCACGTAGTAGTCCCCGTCGGCCGGGGCCTTCCAGCCGCTGATGCGCTGGCCATTATTGTCGTACATGCGGACATGGCATTCCGGCTTGTCCGGGTTGTTCGTGTACGGCCAGACCTGAACTGAGAGCACGTCTCCCTCGTCGAGGTGGACCTCGTAGAAGTCGACGTCCTTCGCGCCGTACTTCCCGTCGCCGATCATCTCACCCCCGATGCCCGCGGGTACGTCGCGTTCGAGAGCGCCGACGTGCAGCGCGGTGCCGATCCTCTCTCCGGGGGCATCATGGAATTTCCGGTCGGGCTGATGGTCGGGCAGGCCGCCATCTCCGTCCAGTCCGCCCCCGCCGCCTCCTCCGCCTCCTCCGCCGCCGCCGCCCACCCCGGCGCCCCTTCCGCCCCCGCCGCGGGGACCGCCAATCACCGGCCTGTTCTTGTCGAGGATCCTCACCCTCATCGCGTCTTTGCCTGTGAGATCGAATCCCGTTCTCTCCGGTCCTACCTTGATCACGAAGGAGAGGATAATGCCTTCCGGGACGCAGTCCGGCTCGGTCCTGACGAAGCCCTCGAGGTAGCTCGTTCCCTCCTTCGCGCTGAACGCTCTGCCTTCGGCAGGGAGGCGCTCGAAGTGCACCCCGGGTTCGGCCTCGGCACCGGGAATGCCCGACTTTCCCGTGTTGAACGTCCCGCCGATGTTGTCACCCGCCCGAATGACGTACGGCCTGTTGGGAGTTTCGAGGTCGCCGTCATGGTCATACGACAGGTTGATTCTTATTTTCGCGGGATTTCCTTCGCGCACCTCCCAGAACGGGCTGAGAAGCTTGCCTTCAATGCTGATCTCGTCACTCAGGAACATCTCCGCACTGGCCGAGGCGATCTGGTAGCTGTCACCCGATGGGAGCAGTGTGACTTTGATCCGCTCCGGCAGTTCGGGTTCGCCGTCCGGTATGGGCGTAATGGTGATATACGTCTCTGTCTCGTTCGCGGGAATTGTGACGTAGTCCCCCGCCGGGTCGAAAGTCACCCCCGTGACGAGATAGTCCCCGGAGCCGGCACTGCCAGGCGCCGTGTCGTCGAACTCAAGCTTGACGTCGACGGCCTCATTCGTTGGGTAACTGCGATGGACCTTGAACCTGCCAGGCCTCGCGGGATCGGCTGACTCTGCGCCCACGTCCTCGGCGACCGAAACGCTTACCGTGTTGCCCGTCCAGATAGTGACCGTGTCATGCGTAGAGGAGCCGCCCACATATGCGGGGTCCTCAACCAGCGCCAGCGAGCAGTATTCGTAGTCTTCCTCGTCGTCGGTATCATCGAGAGTGTAGACGTCGAAGGACAGCGTCGACTCCCCGGCGGGGATGGTCGCCTGGAAACGCTCCTCGCTCTCGTTGTATTCGACCTCACCCGAGAAGATGAAGTCCCAGCCCGTGCCATAGGTTGCGATGGGATCCAGTTCACCAGTCAGGTCGAAGAACACCGTCAGGGGCGACGTCGTCGCCCCGGTTCGCGAGATCTCGAACTCGCCGTATCTCGCATCCTCCTGGGCGGGGGCCTCCACCGCATCAGGGTCTGTCGCCTCCATGCTGACGATCGGCGCGTCGTCATCGCGTATCCAGGCCGCTGCCGTGGCAATCAGAGGCTCCAGTGCATCGTAAAGCTCGACATGGAAGAACTCACCCAGACCATGAATGTCGTCCATAATCTGGGCTCCGCCGACATCCACTTCGTTGACCGTGTCAGAGAATACCGGGATGTGTATGGTCTTCTTGATCTGGCCCGGCTCGAACGTGACCCTTGCCTCTTCATTGGGCTGCGCCATCTCACCGGCAATGGATTCGTAGTCGCTTCCGGCTTCAGCCGTACCGTCTTCAGTGCGGTAGTAGACCACGACCGGATCCACATACGGCCGGCTGAGATTGACGGTCATTTCGATATCCGTCTGCCCGGCATCTCCTTCAATCACATAGGCATCGTCGATCCATATCGAGCGTTCGCCGGCAAGGACGATCGACACGTCATCCAGAAAGCCGCCAAGGGTGTCGGCGGGACCGAGATTGGCGAAGGAGAGCTTGGTTTGGGCGCCCGTGGCCGTGAAGCAGGCGGTGTAGTACGTCCACCCGCTGTCGCTTGGCAGCGTCGGCTCATTGTCCGGAACGGTGTCCCAGTTCGCATCGAACAGCACGAAGGGGATGGCCTCGTTTGACGGTGAGGTGACGTTGTGGAGGGCGACGCCGAGCGTGTTATCGCTGAGGGTCGTTTTCGGGCGACCGGAGAAAGCGAAACGGAGCTGGTAATCGCGGCCGAGGGCCGTGTCGACGATCTGCGACATGCTCATCGCCCCGGGCATCGGGTGGGCATCGAGTTCGGCGTGCTGGCCGCCCACGGCCGGGCCGCCGAGGATGCCGCGCTGGATCTCGAAGTTCGGGCCCGACTCCAGCGCCCAGCCCGGGATGTTGGCCCACATGTCCCAGCCACGCTCCGACACGACCACGGGGGCCTCAAAGCCGCCGTTCGAGATCAGGTTGTAGTTGATCGAGACGGTGAAGACGGCCTCGGCGGTGACCTGGTCGGCGTCGGCGGCCGTCACGGTCAGGACGGTTTCGTCGCCAGCGCGATCGCCCTCGACGGGAGTCAACCTCAGCGTATGGTTTACCGCATCGACGGTTGTCTCGACGACGGACGGCTCGGCGCTCTGGACCTGGTAGCTTTCGGGGGTCCCGAAGCCGGCAACGCCCGCAAATGCAGCCGCCAGGTCGATCGTCTCGGACAGGACCGCGTCGCAGGCCACGTGCAGCGACACGTCGTCGATCACGCCCGTGTCGGTGACCCGTTCCAGCAACACGCCGTCGGCGACGGCCCAGCCTCCGATGGAGTCTCCGGCTCCCATCACAACGGCCAGGTCGCCGGCATGATGCGTGGCACGTTCGAGGCGTTCCCAGGCGCCCCCCGCCGGGCCAATCAGGTCGGCCGCCATGGCAGTGGACTGGTCGACGAAAGCCGTGTCGCCGAGCTGGCCGTCGGGGCTGAACCGGCCTTCGCCGTCGGGGCCGCCGGCGTGGATCTCGAACGGTGCCGCGGCGGTGTGGTTGACGGCGTCGACGTATCGCGTGTAGACGTTATACGATCCCGGGGCCAGGTCCGGGAATTGCCAGACCGCCGTGTTGTGGCCCTGGGTCGTATAGGCCATCTTGTAGGCGCCGCCGCAGGCGTGGGAGTCGGCCTTGTAGGTGCCGGCCTGCCAGCCCGTGCCGTACTGCGCGTACCCACAAGCCTGGTTGTCGAGGATGGCGATATCGGGTGCGACCGTCAGGGCGGTCGACACCGCGTTGACCGGTCCGGTGCCGGTCGAGCCGATGGCAAAGACGGTATATTGGCCGTCGAGGAGACCGTAGGTGGTGGGCTTGAAGGTCAGTGTCCAGGCGTCGCCGGCGGGGGACTTGGCGCCCTGGCCCAGCGAGGTGTCGGCGGCGGGGTCGAACACGCCGTCGCCATCGGCGTCGTGGTGGAACGCGACGGACTCGATGACGGTGCCGGTGGGGTCGTAGGTCCTGGCCATCAGTGTGGCGTCCATGGACGGCATGACCGTGCCGGGACCCACCAGGGAGACCATCCCGACCTGGTGGTCTGTCAGGGCGCTGACTTCCTGGGCGTTCAGCGCCCGGTTGTAGATGCGGACGTCGTCCACGCGGCCCTTGAAGAACCGCTCGGTCCCCGTGCCGCGGGCGCCGATGGCCCAGTCGTCCTGGACCTGGACGGCCCCGGTGGCGTCAGTTGTCTCGGCGACCAGTGCACCGTTGCGATACAGCCGCCAGGTCGTCCCGTCGTACGTCCCGGCCAGGTGGACCCAACTGCCGACGTCGCCGGAGGGGATCGAGGCGGCGGCCTTGTGGCCCGTGCCGTCCCAACTGCCGATCTGGTATTGGTTTTTGGCGATCCGCAGGTAGACCTCGCCGTTGGGCGATCGATGGTAGCCATGGGCGACGATATTGCGCAGGCCGTCGGTGGCCTCGGGCCGGACCCAGGCGGCGATGGTGATCGGTCCGGCGACGTCCAACGCGCTCGGGTTGCCCAGGGCCACCAGGTCGTTGACGCCATCCAGTTGCAGCGCCCCGCTTGACTGGCCGTCGACCCAGAGCGGCCCCCCGACGAGTGTGCCATCGCTGTCACCGGCCGAGTCCAGGGCCGTTGTGCCGGCGTCATTCAGTGGCCAGTGGCCCAGCAGGCCGGCGGTTATGTCCCCGGCCATGATCGAGACGACCGCACTGTCGCTTCGCGCCGGGTCCCCGTCGTCGGTCACGTCGGCCGTGAGGCTGTAGACCGGGTTGGCGACGAAGTCGAGTGCAGCGGCCACGGTCATCTGCCCGGTGGCGCTGTCGATGGCGAAGGCGCCTCCGACGTTCCCGGCCGTGATGGCGAAGCTGAGCGCATCGTCATCGATGTCGGTGGCGATTACCGTACCCACGACGGTGCCGATCGGGCTGTCGGCCGGGGTGACGAAGGTCTGGTCCTCGATTTCGGGGCCGGCGTTGGCGGCGGTGTCGATCAGCGCCTGGGCCTCGGCCGCCGTCAGTGCCCTGTCGTAGAGGCGCACCTCGTCGATCGCGCCGTCGAAGTAGCGCTCGTTGCCGTTGCCCCGCGCGCCGATGGCCCAGTTGGCGTTGACCGTCACCGCGCCGACCGAATCAACGGACGAGGCGATCTCGGTCCCGTTGCGGTACAGCCGCCACGTCGTCCCGTCGTGCGTGCCGGTCAGGAGCACC
>CAYOGX010000050.1:0-11527 GCA_964403235.1 uncultured Planctomycetales bacterium
CCCCGAGGCCCTATTCTGCAAAACACTCAAGAAGCCCGACAGGCCTGGGCCCGATTCCAGGCCGTCCACCAGGAACTCACCGAGGCCTGCGCGATGGTCCTCGAGGGCCAGAAGCTCTACGAGCTGGTCAAGGATGAGCACAGCGCCTGGGAGGCCTGGCAGGACCACAGGACCGAACTCCGCGACCTGCTCGGCGACGGCCGCAACATAAGACCCGGTCCCGCGGGGATCCAAAAGCTGCAAGAGCTCACCAAGCAGTTCCGGTCGCACACCGTTTACTTCGCGCAGCCCATCGGCTTCATCAACGGGATGATCTTGTCGGGCGTGCTGAGCCTGATCTACTATCGCCGGCGGATGCACGGGGTCGTCTTCGGGTGGATGTTCGTGCTGTATCCCATCACCCGCTTCATCCTGGAGCTGATCCGTGCGGACAATCCGATCGACTCGGGCGGGATGACCATTAGCCAGGCCATCAGCCTGGGCGTGTCGCCCGTGGCGCTGATCTATCTGCTGATCCTCTACAAGTTCTTCCCGCCCCAGAGTCCGCGGGCGCGGATCTGGACGCCACCGAGCCAAGACCCGCCGCCGCCGAGCACGGGCTCGCCGGAAACAAGTGCTCCACGGGAGGCCGCACCGTCCCCCTCGGCCAAGACGACGGACACGTCGAACGACGCGCCGCGCTCCCAGGCGAAGAAGACCAAGCGCAAAGTGCGCAAACCCGTCGTCGAGACGGTCCTGGTCGCCCCTGGGACCAGCGGCGCAGCCAGCCAGGACTGGCTCGCCACCGAGGCCGCTTGTGCTAAGTGCGGCGCAGCCCTCCGCCCGCCCCAGGGTCTGATCTACCAGCAACGGGCCTCTAAGCGCAACAGCCAACCGCGGTCCCCGGGCGTTCCGGACATCGACAGCCCGGACCCCAGCACCACCATGGAACTGATCTGCGAGGCGTGTTTCGACCGTCGTCCTCCCCAAGACAAGACGCGGGCCAGGCGCCTGGCCAAGAAATGGTGGAAGACCGGCAAGGTCTAGCACACGCCTCGCCAGGCAAAACGTCGATACGCTGAAACGTCAACGCGGATGCTGCGTGAGGACTCGGGGGGGTGTCGCCCGCGGCGACGTAGGCTTGATGGGCGGACGACCATGGCGTGGAAGAACGGCAAGAAATGGGTCTACTCCATCACCTACGACGAGGGGTGCGCAGCCTTGTTGGACCATGCCGTGCCGATCCATCGCAAGCACGGTATCCCGGGGCATGTGGCGCTGGTGGCGAGCCAGATCGGTGTGCCGCGGAACTGCCCGGGCAGCAGCTACGACGGGATGATGATCCTGTCGGCCGACGAGATCCGCATGTTGTGCGACGAGGGGTGGGGGGTGTCCAACCACAGCATGACCCACGCAGGGCTGACGATGGACAACGCCGAGTACGAGATCGTCGGGTCTCGCAAGGTGATCGAGGAGGCCCTGGGCATGCCCGTGACGATGTTCTGCGTGCCGGGCAACAACGATTCGTACCCGCCCGTGCGTGCGGTGGCCGACCGGGCCGGGTACGCGTCGATCCTGACGATCTACGACGACGTCAACACGGCCCGGACCGATCTGCTGCGGCTGTGTCGGTGTCCGCTACACGCGGAGTATCCGCCGCCGTTCTACTCGGCCTTCGACCCGTACAAGCGGCTGCATCAGGCGATCGACCGCGGCGGGTGGGTGATCGACTATTGTCATTGCCCGATGCCGGGTAAGCCGATTCATCCGTGGAAGGACTGCACGACGAAGCAACTCGCCGAGCGCTTTGAGACGGTCCTACGGATCGGCGGCGACGACGTCTGGCTGGCCGAGCCCAATGACGTCGTCGGTTACCTGCTCAACGAAGGGGATCGTTAGATGGCAACAAGAACCGAACGAGCAAAATACGGAGCGGCCGCCCACGCCCATGAGATTGGCGTGGTGCCCACGGCGTTTCCGCGGACGATGGGGCCGAACTGCATGAAGTACCTGCAGGAGGTCGTCGACAGCGGCCTGACCTGCGACATGACCGGTCGGTTCGAGCGGGCGTTGGCCGACGCGATCGGCGTCGAGCACGTGATCGCCACGCCCGGCTGCACGCCGGCGCTGGCGGTGCTGGCGGCGGCGTTCGGGTTCGAGCCGGGTGACGAGATCATCGTCAGCCCGATCACCGATTTCGGTACGGTGTTGGGCCTGGTCCGGGAGAACTACCTCCCGGTCTTCGCCGACACTGAGCCGGGCACGGTCAACATGAGCGCCGCCACGATCGAGCCGTGCATCACCGATCGGACGCGGGGCATCCTGGTGGTGCACATGACGGGTCTGATCTGCGACATGGACCCGATCAACGCGCTAGCGGAGCGGCACGGGCTGGCGGTCTACGAGGACGCCTGCCAGGCGGTCTTCGGCGAATACAAGGGCCGGTTGGCCGGCACGCTCGCGCGTGCGGCCGGCTTCTCGTTCGACGCCGAAAAGACGATGGGGTCGGACGTCGGCGGGGCAATCGCGACGAACGACGGCGACCTGGCCGAACGCTGTCGCTACATCGGCCAGAGCCGCGGCGCCGAGATGCGGCCGCACTTCGGGCGCCTCCATACGGCCCCCGGTTATGCGTACCGCATGCCGAACTGCACGGCCGCGATCTGCCTGGCCCAGCTCGAGATCATCCGCGATCAGGTCGCCCACCGCGACCGGATGGTGCGGCTGCTGACCGAACGGATCGGCCAAATCGCCGGCATCACGCCGCTGGCCATCCCCGACGACGTGAACGTCTACTCGTGTTGGATGTTCGGCATCAGCATCGACCCGGGCGCGTTTCGATGCACGCCCGAGCAGTTCGCCGAGCAGCTCGTCGAGGCCGGCATCCCGGGCGCGGGCCAGGGCAAGTACTACCTGATGCCGGCCGCCTGCACGTTCCTCGACCAGAACGCCCGCAACAAGGTTTACCCCTACTCGACGCCGCCGGCGTCGAGGGCATACCGCTACAGCGCGGACACCTGTCCGACCGCGCAGGCGTTCCTCGAAAACTGGATCCGTTGGTCGACGTTCTGCGAGAAGTATCAACCGGCAGACTGTGACCGCGCCGCCCAGATCGTCCGCGACGTCGCCGACCGAAACCGCATTTCCCAGATCAGTTGACTGCAGTGGTATGATGCAGACTGATTTGAGCCTGTAAAGGTTCGGTCGACCCGGACCTGCGGGTGATCGTGGGCGAACGCCCCAAGAGGCGTTTGGGCGCTTCGACCAGCCAGGATAGGCTGCTTCGAGACCGAACTGGTCGCTGACGACGCTTCGGGACAAACTGAGCAAGATTGGAGCGAACGTGCGTGAACGACCGCGTGATAGGCCGTTATCGCTGGACCTTGAGGACCCGCTTTAGTAAGCTCGTTCGTTGACAGCATGTAGATGGGAAATGTCGGGTTACGTCCAAGGCAATGGAAAGGAGACGATGATGCCGAAGCAACCGTTGATACAGATGGGATTCGTGGCTCTGTTGGCACTCGCCGTTGTCCTCGGGGACGGACACGGGCAGGAGACACAAGGACCCACGCGACTGAAGTCCTATCAGGCCGCGCAAACGAAGGGCGATGTACGCGTTGTCTTGCTGGAGGTGTCTCGGAACACCGTCTTCTCAAGCCAGTTTGTTAAAGACAACGCCGGGCAGAAGACCTACGCGATTCCGTCCGTCTACGTGCGGTGCCTAATCGAACATGTCGGGAAGAAGCCGCCAGGAACCGCACCGGCGGCAGCGCGAGTTCTGTTCACGGTGAATGGCCAAGAGGTCCCGCGTGTAGAGTCCGTAGCGAGCGGGGGCGTGGGCACGACCGCCCCCTACGACACATCCAGAGACAGTTACCTCGGGTTCGCCCCCCGTAAGGTCACCGATCGGGCGCGTAGCTACGTGCGGCAGTATTGTACGCATGGGCTGGCCTTCGGCAGCCGCCATTCCGTCGACCTGAAGATCACCACCGGCTTTGATGGCGCGCGGGAGGAGTTTGTCTTCGCTGGTGTCCCCTTGTACTGATGGGTCGGGTGGACGTACGGATCGAACAACTGCGTCAACTTGACGGTCAACATGCGTACGGCCCGAAGACGGGCCTGTCCCTCCCGAAAACTTCGTCCTTATTGATTCGAACCAAAACCGGGTGTGACCCACGTAGGAGCAGACCCCACGCCGGCCCCTACGTCCATTCCCCCTTCTTGCCGAACTTGTCGCGTACGGCCTTGCCGAACTCGGCGCCGGCCTGGTCGAGCTGCTCCAGGATGTCGTCCATCGACATGCCCGCCGAACGCCGGGCGACCGAGAGGAAGGTACTGCACTCGTTGGTGTCCATGAACTGTGCGGCCGACAGCAATCGCGTCTGGTCCTCCTGTGGGATCGCCAGGAACCCGTGCTGGTCGGCGTGGATCAGCGTGCCCGGTTCGATCTTCGTGTCGAAGACGTCGACCGGGCCATTCCAGCGGACGGGCCAGGCGTGGGCGTGGCCCACGCACAGCCGCCGGGCCAGCGCCTTGAAACCGACGTTGCACATCTCGTCCAGATCGCGAATGGCGCCGTCGGTGATCGTGCCCACGCAGCCCAGCGCGCAATGGATGTTGCTGTTGACCTCGCCCCAGAACGACCCGATCACGTCAGGCTTGTCCAGGTCCTGTACGACGACGATCTTCGGGACCGGGGCGCTCGCGACGTATCGAACGTACTCCCGCCATGCGTCGGGCTTGGCCTGTCGGTGTGTCGGGTCGCTCGGCTCGATGACGACTGTCACGGCGTAGCCGATCATCGGCCCGGTGTGCGGCATGAAGTCGCGCGCCTCCTCGCGGTTGAAGCACTCCCTGGCAGCGTCGCGCCCCGTGATCTGCTCCCAACCGTTGTAGACGGTGGGCGTGTTGAGCCGTTTGAGCTCGAGCAGGTCCGCGTGACTCAGCGGCCGATCGCTCGTCGATGGCGTGTCCATGTGGCTGTTCCCCATATTCCGATTGACTGGCTTGCCGCGAACGATAGGCGGCAGGGGGATGCTCCGCTTGGCGGACCAAGACCACCCGACGCACAAGAATCTGCTGGGTGCGTATCACACGCCAAGGCCGACTGCAAGCATCAGGAACTACTTGGGGCCGGCCTCGACTTCGAACAGGCGTCCATCCCCGGCAGACAGCTCAAGGGACATCCGCGGCGGGCGACCCTCCAGCGAGACCTTTGCCGGTCTGATCGGGCCCCGCCGCAACTCTCTCTTGATCTTGACACCGTCGGCGAAGGCAACGCGGACGGAGACGGCCTTGTGGGGTGAGGCGTTGGTCAGGAACAGGTATCGCCGACCGTGGGGCCCTTCGAGCTCGCCGACCACGAGCCCGCCGCCTTCGGTCTGTTGGACGAGCGCTTCGGGGCCTGGGGCCCGCGTCCCGACGGGTCGCTCGGCGGCAGTGTGATACACGGCCGTGCTGCGAAGCGCTGCCAGGATCGGACCGATCTCGTTGACCTCGGCGTTGAGTTTCTGGCCAAGCCAGTAGCGGCTCGTGCGCTCCCCGTCGTGGCCGATCATGCTCTGACCGAACCCCTCGGCCTTGACGCTCCAGTACGTGAAGTAGACCAACCCCTTGTACCCGTAGGCCAGGGCCGTGTAGATCTGCCACCGCACGTCGCCCTCGCTGGGATCGCGGTAGCCGTAGTGCGGGGTGATCAGGAAGATGTACCAGTAGGGCACGTTGTGCTTCAGTCCGGCGGCGCGGATGATTTCCATGTTGCGGAAGTAGTCGGCCCGCTCGGTGTCGTCCTTCATCAGGGCGTAGTGATCATAGCTGAGGACGCGCGGCTTGACCTCGGTCATGAACCGCTCGACGTGCTCCTCGTAGGTCTTGGTGCCAAGCTGCCGTTCGTTGGCGTACGTGGGGAGCAGGTTGACGAAGGGGACGGCGTTGGGCGCCTTGGCCAGCAGGCGCTGGTTGACGTGGGCCAGGTCGGCGAACTTGCCCGCGCCGGGCTCGTCCTTCAGATAGAAACCCCAGACGGTCGGATGCCGGGCGTATTGCTTGACGACCTCGTCCAGCCCGCGATCGGTCTCGGGTCCGGGTTTGGCGACGGCGGCGGCGATTCGGCGATCGGCCACCAGGCATCTCATACCGTGCTTCTGGGCCAGGTTGGGGTCGCCGTTGAAGGCCAGATTGAACCCGCAGTCAGCGGCCTCCTTGTAGCGGGCGTCCACCGCGGGCGGCGGGCACCAGTAGGTGAGGGGAAAGAACCCCGTCGGCCTGGGCGCGGCACACCCAACGACCAGGGCCAGCCAGAGGCTCAGCACCGAATCGATCCGAGACCAATGACCCGAAAAGCCTTGTGGGGTAGACAACTCGGTCATTCGCATGCTCCTTGACGCCGCGGTGTTCATCGAGGTTGGGTCAAGGCCGACGCCCGTTCGTACACGTAGCTGGCGCGGTGGGTGGCGAACTGCTGGACGAGTCCCTGGGCGAGCCGAACGGCGTGATCTCGTTGGCCTTGGTGGAGACTGGTGTCGGCCAGACAGTATACGGCGATCATCTCCTCGACCGAGCCGGGCAAGGCGAGCCCCTTGGCCTGCTCGAAGTGCTTGCGGGCGCGGGTGAATTCCGAGAGCGTCTGTGAGGCGATCCTGCCGGCCATGATGGCGGCGCCCCATCGGAGCTGGCCGGTGGACGCCTCGGATCGTAAGGCCACCGTCATCAACCGTTCGCACCGCTTGAAGCCCTCGAAGTCGGTGGGCTGGCCCGGCTTCTTGAGACGGTAGAACAGCCCCACGCTCGCCTGGAACGCGGCGATCGGGTCGGTGGGATCGGCCGGGGGCAGGTCGGCCCGCTCGGAGCAGTCGAGCAGGGGCACGAACTCGGCCGCCGCTGACCACACGGGCTTGTGCTGGTAAACGAGGAATCGCCTGCCTTCGGACCCGCTGGGTCCGATCGAGGGATAGATCAAATTGAGCACGTCGACGGCGGCCCGGCTTTGGGCCTGGTTCAGGCGGATCCGTTTGCTGTTGGACGGGGCCTTGAGCGACCCCTGCCCGCTGACGAGGTACAGGTGGTAGTAGGACCGGTCGCCGCTCGCGACTTCCGGGGGGGGCCGGGAGGGGCGGGCCTCGGCCTCGCGGCCGAAGAGCTTGCGGAGATCCCATTTCGGCTCGCCCGCCGGTTTCGACGGCCGGTCTTCTCCCTCGCGAGCCCGAGCCGTTTCCCTCGTCTGGTCCGAAGACGCCTCGCCGGGGCGGGCCTGATCGGGCTCCGGCGGCAGATCCGTTCGGACCCGGGGCCGGTCGGACGCGTACTCCGGCGGGGCGCGCCGCCGGCTCGGGCGGACGGGCCGACGGGTCTGCGTCCAGGCCCGCCGCTCCCAGTCCCAGTCGATGTCCTCGCAACCGCAGAGCACCAGGACCGCGCCCAGGCCAACCCCTTGGCAGAATGCGCCGATTCGGTGAGTCCGCCAGCCGTATGCCATCGCCATTCCCGCGCCTCGAGATGCCGGGGCCGCACGTATTCGGCAGCGTAGGCGTCGTCGCCCGTTGAATTTATCGCCCTTACTGGGATAATAACGTGTTGGTCTAAACATGACCAGAGGGTGCGGCGGATTCCCGCCACCTGCGGAATGCCGCCGTCGTGGGGCGATGCAACCCTGGGGCCGGCTCATGCATCTCGGCGTCCGACGCAAATTCCTCGTCGGTTATCAAGCCGCCATCTTGTGCGGGGCCGCGATCGTGTATGTCGTTTGGCCCGAAGCCGTCCTGCCGGTCCTGGTCTTGACGGGCGGCTGCCTGCTCGGCGCGTGGGTGGTGGCGACGGTCAGCAACTGGTGGCTGCATCGCTCGATCAGCCGGCTCCGTCGCGCAGCCGAGGCCATCGGGCGCGGGGATCTTTCCGAACGGGTGGCCCTCTACCCCGGCGATGAGTTGGCCAAGCTCGCCCGTTCCTTCAACCAGATGGCCGACCGCCTTGAGGAGACCGTCAACGAGGAGCGCCGGCTCCAAGAGCAACTGACCCGCAGCGAGAAGCTCGCCGTAATCGGTGAACTGGCCGCCGAGGTCGCCCACGAGGTGAACAACCCATTGGACGGCATCCAGAATTGCAGCCGTCTGATCCGCCGCAGCGTCGACGATCCCCACCGGGTGCGCAGGATGCTTGACCTGATGGACACGGGGCTGTACCGGATCGAGATGATCATCCGGCGACTGTTGACGTTGGCGCGGGACGGGGTCCCGCAGATCACGACGGTCCGGCTGGACGAGGTCATCGACGACGCCGTGATGTTCCTGGCGCCGAAGATCGCCCGGCGAGAGGTGGAGTTCGTCCGGCAGCTCGGAGACAGGCCCGCCTACGTTAGGGCGGACCGCCAGCAGATCACCCAGGTGATCATCAACCTGATCGTCAATGCCATCGACTCCATGCCGGACGGGGGTCGCGTGACCGTAGCGGTTGGAGACCCGGACCCGGCGGGCGGCGTGGTCCGCGTCGAGGTCAGTGATACGGGTTGCGGCATCCCCGAGGACGAGCGGGAACGTATCTTCGAGCCGTTCTTCACGACCAAGGAGCCGGGCTCGGGCACCGGTCTGGGCCTGGCGGTGGCGGCCAGAATCATCGAGGCCCACAAGGGCAAGATCGAGGTTGACAGCACCCCGGGTGAGAGGACAACCTTTACCGTGGAGTTGCCGGTCACCGACGGTCCAGGTGACTCGGCTGGGGTGGTTGCGGCACAGACGGCCGCTGGCGGGCTCAAGAATGATGGCGCCGAACGATAAGAACCCCAAGGGGTGGATTCTCGTCGTGGATGACGAGCCGCTCAAGCGGATCACCCTCCAGATCGAGCTGACCGAAGCGGGTTACGAGGTGTACGAGGCCGGCGACGCCAAGACGGCCCTGCGCGTGCTCAACAGCAACCCCGTCGACGTGGTCGTGACCGACCTGAAGATGCCGGGCATGGACGGGCTGACGTTTCTCGAGCACGTCAAGCAGCATCGGCCTGGCGTGCACGTCATCTTGATGACGGCCTTCGCGACGGTGGACACTGCCGTGGCCGCCATGAAGCGCGGGGCCTATGACTACCTGACCAAACCGTTCAGCACTGACGTGTTGCTGTCCAAAGTCGAGCAATTGCTGGAGTATCGGCCGAGCATGGGGGAACCGGATACCGAGCCGCCGCCGGACCAGGTCGAGCCGCCGGACCGACTGGGCCGTCTGATCGGGCGCAGCCACGTCATGCGGGATGTGTACCATCAAATCAGCACCGTCGCCGACAGCGAACAGACCATCCTGATCCATGGCGAGAACGGCACGGGCAAGGAACTGGCCGCCGAGGCCATCCACCAGTTCAGCCGCCGCAGCGGCAAGCCGCTGATCAAGGCCGGTTGCGCCACGCTGCCACCTGACCTGCTCGAGGGCGAGCTGTTCGGTCGCCAGGACGGTGCGATCGCCGACACCGGGGGCGACAAGCTGGGACGGTTCGAGTTGGCGGACGGCGGGACGCTGTTCCTCGATGAGGTCGGGAGTATCCCGCTGGAGATCCAACCGAAGGTGCTGCGGGCCATTGAGCGGCAGGCGTTCGAGCGGGTCGGCGGGCAGGAGACGGTCCGCGCCGATGTCCGTCTGATCGGGGCGACCCGTGACGACCTGGGTGAGCTGGTTCAGGCCGGTCGATTCAGGGAGGATCTCTACTACCGCTTGAAGGTGGTCGACCTGTGGATTCCGCCGTTGCGGGACCGCCGGGAAGACGTCCCGTTGTTGGTGGCGAATTTCATCGAAGCGCGTGCCCCCCTCGGTTCGTCGGGCACCCGTCCGACCGTCTCGCCCCACGCGCTGGACCTGTTGGTGGACTACCACTGGCCGGGCAACGTTCGCGAACTGGAGAACGTCCTCGAGCGGGCCCTTGCGTTCTGCGGGGGCGGGCAGATCCGTCCGGAGCACATTCCGGCCTTGAGCGACCAGGCCGACGCCGGGGAGCGCGCGATCCGGTTCACCGACGCGGGGGCCGGCCTGACCGAGACGGTGGCCAGCATCGAGCGGAAGATGATCGAGTCGGCGCTGGCCCAGTGCGAGTTCAACCAGGCCAGGGCGGCTCAGATCCTGGGCATCCCCCGAACCACGTTGCGCGACAAGATCGCCAAGTACGGGTTGGGGCCGGGAGCGGCCCCGAGCGGCCCCTAGGCGAGCGGGGGGGCGCGCCGGCCGTGGCCCAGATCTGGGCGGCGGTCCCTCGGGCTTTTCTTCCAGCCGCTTGGCACAGAAAGTTCTGCCGTTTTTCGCGAAATCACCGCTTGCAATCGACCCGAGTCTTGGGTACAAGTTCCGCAGCAACAGCACGACGGTGGCCGGTTGCGCCCGGTCCCGTTTCACCGTTCCGGGCCGATGAACCTGGGCGCGGGGTGTCGGCCAAAAGGGCGCGGTGGGTATTAAGGTATTACCGACAGAAGTGCCGGATTGATGGGGCCCTTGAGCGCCGAAGCGCGTCGAAAGATGAGGGGTCATGCATCGTGTGGCTCACACACGGATAGGCCTCAGGCGCTGCAAGGAGGTGCGGATAGCCGGTCCGCCTGTTGTTGAGGAAACCGAAGGAAGGAGAACCGATCGATGAAGAGCTTACGCTTGGGCCGATGCTGGATGGCGCTGATGGTCGCCACAACAGGTGTCACGCCGATCTTCTTCGATGTCGGCTGCTTGCAGACCCATGATGAGCGACAGACGTTCTTGGAGGGCACGTTGTCCGACCCGTGGGCCGCCACGCCGGGTTCCACGGCGATCCCAGGTTCGTACATGGGCGGTCTGGTCAGCACGGCCATCAACGACACCAACAATGACGGGCTTGCCGACGCCACCGATCTGCAGCGAGTCCTCAACTGGGGATTCGCATCACTGGCGACATGGATCCAGTCCCAGATCGACGTGAACAATCCGTATGGCTGGGCCGACCAAGGTCTCCCCAGATAGTCGGGGCGAGCCGGTAACGCCGCGACACAAGGATTGTTGGTAGGAACAACCGTGCCACCAAGGCGAATCTCAAGGAAGGAAGGACCCATGAAATCCAACGCCCACAAGCGAATCTTGGCTTCCCTGATGATCGTGGCGACCTGCTGGTTGCCTTGCGTCTCCGTCGCCTGCCTGAGCGGCGCCGAGCAGGAAGGCATTGCGAACGCTGCCCTTGGGACTGGAACCGAGATGGTCACCCAGGGCCTGATCAATACCGCTAGCGTCAGCACGGGCAATGCGCTCGCCGACGCCTTCTGGAACGGCGGGGCCAATTGGTTTTTCCGAGGGCTCCAGACGATCGTCAACGCGCGGTTGTTCCATGGCGTCGACGACTGGATTCCGGACGATCCGTTCCCCTAGTCGTTACGCCCGAGCGACGGGAGCAGAACTCCTTAGCGTAGACGGTTCTCACGGAGCCTGTCTCCACGGCAAGCTCCGTGTTCTTTTGCGCCGAGGCCGGACGCCCCCCCCCGGACGATCGGGCGGTCCGTGGCCGTTGGCGGCGTGTTGAGCCCAACCGGGGCCGGCTTCGGATGCGGTGGTGGTTGACGTTCTCGGG
>CAYOGX010000051.1:0-11472 GCA_964403235.1 uncultured Planctomycetales bacterium
CAGGATCCAGTTGATCTGGTCATAGATGAACGCCAGATAGCGCGGGTCCGACCGATACCGGTACGCTATCGCCATCAGGCTGGCGGCCCCGGCCAGATGGCTGTTCGTCCCGACCCGCCACGGGCTACCTTCGGCGATGGTACCGAAGAAGTTCGGCTTACCTGCCGGGCCGAACGTCAGTACGCCGAACGGGTTGTCAGCCAGCTTGAGCATCTCGTCGGCCCGGGCCACGATCGCCCTGCGCAGCTCGGCCGTGTGGTCTTCGCCGAACGCCGCGTCAAACGTACGAACCGCGTCGACGACGTCTTCGGACGCCGCGATCTTGGGAAACAGCTCGTGGGCGAGCTTGGCGTACTTCGCATCGCGCGTGGCTGCATACAGATCCACCGCCGTGACGAACTGGTGCACGCCGCGCTTCTTGTTGGCCAGTGCCCAGCGCAATCCGCGATCGGCCGCCTCGACCCAGACCGCCTTGTCGTTCACATAGCGGGCGATCTTGGCCATCGCGGCGTGATGGACACTGGGGTCGCAGCCGCTCCTGGCCGGCTCGACGCGCCGCTCGTCGCCCGTGCCAGGCTGGTTGTCCGTCTCGAGCTCGGGCGGGCCCCAGAACCCGTAGCCCGACGTGATCCGCCCGAACGCGGACCCGTCGGGCGCGATCATGCGGCGGCTGTGGTCACCGCCCCACAGGATCTCGTCGAGGAAATCGCTTCGCCCGTTGCCGTCCCGGTCGTCCCGGTCGAACGCGGCCTTGGCCATGCCGTACGCGCGGGCGAGCCCGTGGACGTACGGGGCGTTGTAATAGGTGTTGTAGTCGCCCGCGTCATGCCACCCGCCCGACAGGTCGTAGTGCTTGCCGTCGATGCGCAGGCCGTCGTCGAGGTGGCAGGCGCCGTGGAAGCCGGGCACCTCCGCGCCACACCGCTGGTAGTAGAAAAATCGGTATGCCGGCCGGGCCGTCTTGGCCCACAGCGCGTCCGCGCCGATCTCGAACGGCCAGGACACGTCGGTCACAGGACCTGCGCCAGCGGCGTCGCCAAGCGTCACCTTGATCCGGTATCGCCCGGGCGTGTCGAGCGTCGTGAAATCCCCACGCCAGTACTCGCGCCCCCAGTCGTGGCCGAAATGGCCCTTGATCCGCCCACGGTGCGCCAGGACGCCTGTAAACGCTTCCGAACCACCGTCACAAAGAACGGCAAACACGGCCTTGCGCGCCTTGAAATTGCTCTGCACCGTGAAGTGCTTGGGTGCGCCAAGGTCATAGCCCACTTGGTTGACCAACGCCTCGACCTTCGGGCCCAAGCGCAGATGCCCGGTAATCGCGGCGTCGTCCCACCACGCGCCCGACGTGGCCGTCTCGCATGTCAACGTAACCCACTGGGCCCCTGAGGGTGGCGTCGCCTCAGCGAGCGCGAAGCGTCGCCAGCCGTCCTTCTCATCTTCGCGCTTCAGGGGGTCCTCACGCAGCACACCGCCCAGGCCTGACCACCGCAGCACCGCACCCTTCGCGCCGGGTCCCTTGGCGAACACGACTGCACTGACCGCGCGGACGGCGCGATCAATGGCGACTGGCGCCGAGACTAGTCGCATCGCCGTCGAGATGCGCACAGAACGCTTGCCGGACCGGGCCGTCTTGCTGTCGAGCGCCCACGCGGTATCGGTTCGCGCCGGAACGGGCATGAGATGCCAGCCGCGCGGCCGGGCCAGCCGACGCTCGCGGATGCCGGATCCCTTGGGGTACTTGTCCGATTCGAGCGCCGCCTTGCCGCGCTCGAACCCGCCGTCGTCGAGAAGCGAGCGCGTCTCGCTAATGGAGATGGGCGTCGGGACGACCGATCGTCGGAACGCCGCGCCCGACTGGGACGCGTCGAAACGACTGCTGGGCCACGGGATCAGCGCAACGTCATAAGCACCGCCCAGCGTCACGCACCGCAGCACATGATCACTGCCGCCGAAGACGAGGTCGGTCTTGCCGTCGTCGTCAACGTCGGTGAGGGTGGCCGGGGCCAGCAGCCGCTTGTCGGCGCGGTATCGCCACTCCAAGTTCCCCTCGTCGTCGAGGCAGTACAGGGAGTGGTCGCCGCTGGCCACCAGCGCCTCGATAACGCCATCGCCGTCCACATCCCCCAGGGTGACCTGTGCACCAACGGGCTGCACCGTTTGGAAGAACCACATCAGCACGCCCTGGTGGTGGAGCGCGTAGACGCGGCCCTGGACATCGGCGGCGATGATCTGCTCACGCCCGTCACGGTCAAGATCGCCAACCGCCAATGACGACGGGGCCGACAGTGTGGGAAACGTCCAACGCACACGGCCGTCCCGAGCATCAAGCGCAATAACAGCCGGGTCGCTGGCCGCGCCGCAGTACAGCTCGGCCTGGCCATCGCGGTCGGCATCGGCCACCGCGACCGCGCCAGCCGGCCCGTCGCCGGTCAGGCGCTGCCAGCGAAGCTTGCCATTGGCATCAACACAGAACGGCCCGCAACGATCGGCGCCGAACACCTCGGCCCGCCGGTCGCCGTCGACGTCGCACGCCGCCAGCGGCGCGTCGATCTCCAGCGGCGGCTCGCCGGGCGGACGGCGGAACGTCCACAGCGCCTTGCCGTCGGCGTCCAGCGCGATCACCGCGTGGTCGGTCCCGGCGATGACCTCGTGACGGCCGTCGCCGTCCAGGTCCGCCCAGATCGCCGCGCCCCACGTGATGCTCCCGACCTGACGCGTCCAGCGCTCCTTGCCTGTCTCGGCGTCGAGGCAGCACAGCTTGCCGTCGCTGCCCCCGATCACGAGCGTGCCCCGGCCGAGGCGCGCCGTCGTGCTCAACGAGGCCGCCGACGTCAGGCGCTTCTTCCACCCGCCCCGGTATGCCCAGATCTGTTTGCCGGTCGCGTCGACACAGCGGAGCACGCGGACCTCGGCGTCACTGATGATGGTCTCGCGGCCGGGCGTGCGATGGACGTCGGCCACGAGCGGCGGTGCGTAGAGCGTGCCCTTCGCTTCGTATGCCCATTTCAGGCTCGGCGACGACGCCGACGCGCCGACTGCCATCCACAGCCAGACCGCAACCGCCATCATGCAATCCCGATCAACACGCTTCATCATCGGGCTCCCGTGTTCGTGCGATCCACGGGCGACATCCGACCCTCGGGGGTTGGCCCCCGCCCATGGCACCCATCGGCGCTCACGCAAAAGTGTCCGACCGAAAGGGCCACTAGAATACCAGTTGTGCCTGCCACTCGCTCGTGTATCTTACTGGTTGCTTTCCACTGATCTTGTGGACGGAGTGAGCGTCAAGATGCACATCATCGACTCGGCGGTTCGACTGGCTTGCGACAACGGCCGATTGGTGGCCGACGACTGGCTACGTCAAATGGATGCCTGCGGCATTTCGCACGCCGTGGTCGCGCCCGCCGACGAGCACGTGGCCGTTTACAACCGAGAGGGCAACGACCAGATCGCCGATCTCGTCGATCACCACCCGGAGAAGCTCACCGGACTGGCCGTCGCCAATCCCTGGTTCGGCCAGCACGCCGTCGACGTGCTCCGCAGGGCATTCGACCGGGGCCTGGCTGGTCTGTATCTCCATCCGACCCGGCAGGGGTTCCGGTTGACCGAGGCGATCGTCGATCCGCTGATTGAGGTCTGCATCGAGCTTCGCAGACCGATCTACAGCTACGTCGGCACGCCGATCTGTGCGATGCCGTTTCAACTGGCGGAGCTGGCAAGGCGCTTTCCCGAGGCGCGGTTCGTACTGGGGCACTTCGGCTACTGCGATTTCGCCGGCTACGACGTGATCCCCGCGGCCATGCAGGCGGCAAGTATCCTCGTCGAGACGTCGTGCGCGTGGCGGCAGATCGTCCAGGAGGCCGTCGATCGGCTCGGCGCCGATCGGCTGCTCTTCGGGTCGGCCTATCCGAGGTCCAGACCTGAGTTGGAAATCGACAAGATCCGAAGCCTCGACCTGATCCCCGGCGACCGACAGAAGGTCCTGTGCGACAACGCCCGCACGTTGTGGGGGATCTCGATATGAACTCGGACTTCCCAGGGGATCTTCCTGCGTCGGGCGGGACTGGCACGAGGAACCGGGCAAATCCGCACGATTGGCAGCGGAGAACACCATTCCCGCATGATTCGATCGACCTGTCTTGGGTGCGATACTCGCCAAGGCCCTGCAAGCGGGAAATCCTACGCGATAAGGGAGTGAACTCATGGTAGAATGCGCCGGGACAAGGCGTGTGGCGGTCGTGCGCCGGGCTCACATGGAAAATCTCAGTCTGAAGGTGAAGATCATGAAGAAGATTACGCTCGCGGGACTGTTAATGACCTTCGTGCTGTGCGGCGGTTGCGAGACCGCGGCCAAGACGGGCTTCAAAGTGGCCAAAGGCGTCGACGCCGAAGTCCTGCCGATCAGCGGCGCCCTGACCCCTAGCACGCTCGCCCCCTACAACACGTTGAAGCTCGGAAACGTAAGCACCGATATCGGTCGACTCTGCCCCGCCGGAGTGATCGCCGAGGTCCGCAAATCTGCACCCAAGATCTTCGCCGAGCGAACCAGAGAACACTTCGGGGGAGGCCCAAAGATCCTCACGGCCAACATCGTCGTCCGCTTCTACAAGAAGAAGGACCTGCTGGGCGCGGGGCGGCTCGATCTGCTCGCTACGCTCGTGGACGCTGGAAGCGGGACGGAGATTGGCAAGGTCCACATTGAAGGCATCACCGAATCACCCGTACACACGGGCATCGACGACATGGTAGAGGAAACGATCAAAAGGCTGGCCGACTATTTGACAAAGAAGAAGGGATAGTGCGGGCTCGCGCCGGTGGCCGCGCCAGTGCGACCACGCCGGCCATCGGCGATTTCGATTCGGTCAAGCGCCGGGGATCCCCCCTTTCTACACCAGACCGAACTCACGTGGGGCTTTCCGGATGAACATCATCGATACGCACACGCATCTGCCCGGCACGCTGTGGGCGCCCTCGCCGCGACCCATTGCCGAGGTCCGCCAGGAACTCGAAGCGGCGGGGGTATGTCGGGCGTGGATCTGCACGACCGATGGGCTCGTCGCGAACCCGCGCGGGAACAACGACGTTCTGGCTGACACCATCGCCGAGCACCGCGACTTCTTCGTTCCGTTCTGCACGGTCGGCCCGTACGAGGGTGTGGACACGGCGCTGTCGGAGCTCGACCGGGCCAAGAACGAGCTCGGCATGCGGGGACTCAAGTTGCACCCGTGGCTTCAGGCATTCTCGATGACCGATCCCGCCGTCGTGCCGATTCTCGAGAGATCAGCGGCGCTCGGCCTTCCGGTGTTGTTTCACGACGGCACGCCGCCCTACTGCACACCGTTGCAGATCGCGGCCGCGGCGGAGAAGGTGCCGCAAGCGACGGTCGTTCTGGGGCATTCCGGCCTCGACGACCTGACCGAAGACGCGATCCTAGCCTGCCTGAGACACCCGAACATCTACCTCAGCCTCACCTCGCTCAGCAGCGGGCGGATGGCGCAGGTCATTGACCGATGCCCGACCGACCGGCTGCTCTACGGATCGGACGGCGGCGTCTGTCCCCACCTGGCCCGCGCCGGGATCCAGAAGCTCACCGCGACCGGCGCCGCCGACGAGGTCTTGCAGAAGATCTTCTTCGACAATCCGTCGAGGCTGCTGCCACCGACCTAGAACATTTCACGATTGCGTGTAGCGCCAGCACCCGTGGGAGGGCGAGGCTCCTGCCGAGCCGCGGCTCGCCGGGAGCGTCGCGCTACCAGTAGGACATGGCGTCTTCGCAGATTTTCTCGAGATCGTCCCTACCGGCCGGGCGGGGCGAGATCTTCGTCACGCGGTGCTGCGGCAGTGTCCCTTCGACGATCGCGGGGACGTCGTCTGGCGTGCAGCCGACGCCCGCCAACCCGTTGGGCATATCGAGCGTTCGCATGAAGTGGATGATGCGATCGGCCAGAACGCGGCCGGCGTCACCCGGACCGGCGCTGGTGACGTCGGCGCCCAGCGCCTCGGCCGCATGGAGGTGCCGGTCCGGACACGCCGGCGCGGTGAAGCAGAACACGGCCGGGGAGTTGACGATGACGGCCATGCCGTGCGGGATCAGCGGGTAATCGACCGGATAACCAGGTGCCCTGAAATCGCGGGCCATGCCCGCCACGGGATAGGACATCCCGTGCGGCAAATGTACCCCCGCGTTGCCGAACCCCATCCCCGCGAACGAAGCAGCCAGCAACATCATCCCCCGCGCCTCATCATCACTCGGGTCGGCCACCGCGCGGGGCAGGAATTCCGCCAGCATCCGAAGCGCCTGGAGCGCCCACAAGTCGCTGATCGGGTTGGATCCTTGATAGGCCGGTCGCAGCAGGGGCCGATCCGGTTTCGGCCGCTGGTTGAACGGGATGGCCGTATACGATTCGATCGCGTGGCTGAGCACGTCCAGCCCCGTCGACGCCGCCACCTGCGGCGGCAGCGTTCGCGTGTTGTCCGGGTCGACCAGCCCTAACGTCGGTTTGAGCCGGCGGTGCGCGATGCCGGTCTTGGCGTGCATCTTGGTCACGTCGAAGATGGCCACGCCCGTCGTCTCGGAGCCCGTGCCCGCCGTCGTCGGCAGCGCGATCAGCGGTCTGAGCGGGCCCGGCACGGGTTTGCCCTTGCCGATCGGCGCGTTGACGTAGTCCAGAAAGTCGGCCGGGTACGTCGCGTACAGGTTGACCGCCTTGGCCGTGTCGATCGTCGAGCCGCCTCCCACCGCCACGAAACCGTCGAACGGCTGGCTCCCGGCGAACGCGATCGCCTCTTGGAACGAGTCGTCCGTCGGCTCGACGTGCACCCGGTCGAACAGGGCATGCTCGATCTTCTCGGTCTCGAGCGACTCGAGCACCGTCGTGACCGGCGGTAGCGTCACCAGGTGCGGATCGGCCACGACCATCACGCGCTTGACGCCCATGTCAGCCAGGTCCATACCGACCTCGCGCGTCACGCCAGGTCCGAAGCGGATGTTCGACGCGGCCATCTCGAACGCGGTGTCATGCGACATGTCGGGGGTCCACCTTCTTGCTTCCGGCTTGCTCAAACGCCTACCGGGCCTGGCGGCTAATCGATTTCGCACACGACCCGGACGCCCACGTTGTAGACGCGCTGGTAGGGACGATATGCCAGGCGATAGGCCGATCGCGCCCGTTGCGGACGATCGCGCCACGACCCGCCCCGCACCACCCGACTGCCCGCCGCGGTCAGGTCATTCCGGCCGTCGTCCTCGCGATAAGGATAGGGCTTGAATGTCGAGCGCGTCCACTCCCAGACGTTGCCGTGCATGTCGTGCAGGCCCCAACCGTTGGGCTGGTACCGGCCGACGCCGTCCGACAGGAACCCGCCGTCCTTGAAACGGGCGTCCTTGGGGATCCAGTCGTCGTACTTGCCCGGGTTCTTGTAGGGGTCGCGATTCTTCTTGTAGGGATGGCAGACGAACTCCCGCAACGTCAGGTCGGCCAGGTTCGCGAACTTGCCGAAATCGCTGTTCAGATCGCCGTAGAAGAACGGCGAGGCCGTACCCGCCCGGCAGGCGTATTCCCATTGTGCCTCGGTCGGCAGCGCACACTTCAGCCCCGCCTTGGCGCTCAGCCAATCGCAGAACGCCACGGCCTGCGTCCACGAGACCCGAACGACCGGTTGCTTGGGCCCGTTCGCGTAGAATCCCCGCACGCCGAACTGCATCGCGTGCTTTGACTCGACGCCACTGTCGTGCGACGGATCGAACCGGGTAAACTGCGCGTTGGTCACCTCGGTCCGTCCCATCCAGAACGGCTTATTGATCTTGACCCGCGTGGCCGGACGTTCGTCCGCGCACCCGGTCGCATCGCCCATCATGAACTCACCGGCCGGGATGAGCACCAGGTCCATCTTGATCCCGCCGCCAAGCTCGATCGTCCGGTTGTGTTGCCCTGCACGGTCCTGACGCCGCTTCGCTTCGGCCGCATCGAACGGCCAGCCCGGGCAGTCCACGCTTGCCGCGTCCGCCCGCGGCGAGGGCTTAGGCATGACCGATTTGATCGGGCTCTTCGGACGGACCGGGACCGCCTCGGGATCGTCGTCCATGTTGGCGTACCGCTTGCGGAGCTTTCGCCGGCGCTCGGCCAGACGTTTGACCCGCTTCGGACCGGCGATCTCGGTCCACGTGCCGTGGTATGGGGCATTCAGATCGATCCACGTGACCAGCCGGTCCCACGCCTCGGCGTCGAGCTGAACGTTGTGATGCCCCTTGGCGAGCATCTGGACGAGTTGCGTCGTGTCCGCGTGGTACTCCATGGGCGTCAGCAGGTGATAGTCGCTCTCGAGCCCCGGACGGCGGACGTAGCGATGCAGCTCGGCGTAGGCGACGGAAAACAACCCCGCGTCGCGTCCACCGTGGTGGAACACGCTCGTGTAGTCGGTGATCCGCTTGGTCCCGCGGAGATCGGGCATCGGCCCGGACGCAGGAACCAGCGACGCGCCGCCACGCTTGATCTCACGTCGCGCCAAGACGAGACCATCTCGCGCCCGGCCGTCGTGACAACCGACACAGTACTTGTCCAGCACGGGTTGGACCTCTCGCTTGAAGCTAAACCCGCGCTCGGGCCCGTACCAGGGCGTGATCTCGGCCGGCGCCCGACCCGCGGCAATGGTATATTTCACCGGCGGCGTGGTGTTCTGTCGCTCGTGACACCCAACGCACGAAACGACCTCGCCCGGCATGGCCGTGAACCAGCTCCGCATCAGTTGCAGCGCCTTGCCCTCGCTATCGAGCGGCTGGACCGCGATCGGCGTGTTCGCCGGCACCTTGAAGACGGCTGACCCGTCTTCGAAGACCGGCACCGTGCCGACGATCCGCTTGATGTCCCACGGCCCTTCCATCCCGATCACGCCTTGCGGCCCGCCCATGCCCGGATACAAATAGACATAGCTGAACAGCCGCAGCTTCCTGACCGTCCCGCGCGGGATGCCCTTCAACCCATCGCCACGATGGACATCGGCCAGATAGACCACGGCATCGTTGCGCTCGGGCTTGACCTTGCTGGGAATGACGGGCGGCGTGGGTGTCTTGCGAAACGGGATCGGCTCGAGCAGCGCGTAGTCCGGCTGCTCCTTCAACAGGAGCACATTGTCGAAGACGTCCACCAGATAGATACCCCACGCCGACTGCGGCGTCGGCTGGGCCGACACGATGACGTACTTGTCGCTCAGCGGATAGGGGTGCAGGAACTTCGGCCACGAGGCGTCGACCAGGTTGTCCTCGATCAGCGGCTCGACCTTCTTGCCATAACCGGGGATCCGCTGGACCACGCCGTCGGCCTCGTGCCGGCCCAGGGCCGGGTCGATGAGAACCAGCTCGCCCATCCGACGAACACCGTGATGGCCGCTGACGACGGCGACCACCCGCGTGGCAAGGCCCGGGATCGGCCGGGCGTAGAAGATCGCGTTCGGCCAGTACGAGTTGCTGCCGTAGTACTCCATCTGCTCTGTGCCGTCGGGGTTCATGTGGAACAGCAGCCGGGCGTGGGCGTGCGGGGTGTCGGTGTATTCCCAGCGCGCGTACAGGACCCGGCCGTTGTTCATGACCGTCGGGCACCAGTTGTGCTCTTGGTCGAAGCAGAGCTGTCGGATGGTCTTGCCGTCGGGCTCCATGCGATACAGATTCGCAACCAGACTGCTGCCGTTCACGCACGGCACCGCCACCATCGAGGCCGTCGACGTAAAGAGGATCCCCCCGTCGGGCAGGTAGCACGCGTCGTAGTGGTTCACGTCCCTCTCATCGCCGGGCGTTACCTGACGAAGACCGGTACCGTCCGATCGAATCTCGAAGATCTGCCACCGACGGTGCGAACCGATCGAGGAGAACAGCATCCGGTCGGCGTCGAAGTGGAGGTCCACGTCGCCGACGAACTTGTCGCCGTCGGGGCGGTACAGCGTGGTCAGCTTGCCCTCCGGGCGGAGGGACGACAGGACGGCGATCTCGTTGTCCCAGACGTCCGTTCGGATGCTCGAGTTGCTCTGCCAGTTCTGCGGCAGCCCGTAGGGGTCGGGCACGTGCCCGCCGTGTCCCTTCTTGTTGGTCACGATCCTGCGCTTGACCAGCAACAGGCGATCGAAATCCAGCAGCGGGTTAGCCAGCAACGCCTCGCGCCGCAGGGCGACGATCATGTCGATCTCGGCGAGCGCCCCGTCGTCGCACCGGCCTAGGGCTTCGCGGATCGCCCCCAGGCGCTTCTCAAACGCGTCCAAGCGGGGCAGATACGATACCCCCCTCCCGTAGGCCTTCGGGTAGGTGTTGCTCAGACACGCAACGCTCAGCCGCAGCGCCCGAAAGTTCACGCTATCGAGGCGCTCACGGGCCGACCGAAACCGCTCGCGGACCCCAGCAGCCTTGATGTACAGATCGAGCCACCGCGGATCGCCCGGGGGCACCTTGGTTCCGACCAGTGCGTCCAGCTCGGCCCGCACGCCGTCGCCCGCCTGGCCGATCATCTCCTTGGCCAGCGCGGCATCGTCGGCCTTACGGAACCACCGAAGATGTTTTCCTCTCGGTAGGTCGCGCTTCATTCGACCCGCTTCGATCGGGAAATCCCGCTCGATCATCCGCCACACGTCCGGTAGCGGGTCGGATGGGGCCGGTCGCGCCGAATCGGCCTGGCCCAGGCGTTTCCTCAGTGTGTCGCGCGTGGCCATCATCGTCTGCGACCACGTCGCCTTCTTGGTGTACAGATGCACCGGAAACACGACACCCCACTTGCCCGACAGGTACGACTCGACCGACTGGCGCTCGCGGTCGCTTAGCGACCGGCCGTAAATGATGATCTCGGCGATGAGGCCGTCCCAGCCTTGGCCCGACCCGAACCACCGGCCGACCCGAAGCTCGTTCGCCCTGCCCCCGACGTTGGCCATGGTGGCCGTGCCGGCGCTGACGCCGTTCGCGAACAGTACGAGACCCGAATCACGTCTGACCACGCTGTAGATCTGCGTGCTGGCGTTCTTCAGGACGAACCGCGTGGACACGCCCTTGCCCGCCGCCGTCTCCAGGTAACACGTGCCGTCGGACTTGGTGCCCAGCGTCCACCAATGCGCGGCCCCCCTGCCGAACCGATTGCCGACGATACCCCGCCAGTTGTTCGACGCGTCCCGATCGAGCGACGCCACAGCAAACAGCGTCCACTCGCCCGACCACTGGTGTAAGACGGGGCTGGCCAGACAATCGTCCCCGTCGAACCGCAGCGCCGGCTTGGGGCCCAAACCGTTCTTCTCGTACGCGGGCTGCAACGCGGGCGTCGGCTGCTTGGCGTGATGGCCTTGCCCGGACTTGTCAGCCCACTGCGTGATGGCTGCGCCGTCGCCGATCGCATCGGCCCGGCCGTTGCCGTCAACGTCACTGGCGTCCAACCACACCACGCAGGCCGAAACGTCACGCCTGGGGTCAAACGCCGCCCGCACCATTCAGACCGAGATCAA
>CAYOGX010000052.1:0-11439 GCA_964403235.1 uncultured Planctomycetales bacterium
CCCTTCAGAAGCAAATCGAACAGAGCAAGACCCGGCTCGACCAGATCCGGGCGGGGGCCGACGCGATCTGGTTCGGCGACTGCAACGCGTCCGGTCACCTGATCAGCCCGGACAACTACAGGGCGTTCGCGATGGGACCGGCCAGGCGGGTCTCCGACGCCTACACCGAGGCGGGCGGGATTGTGATCTATCACGCCAGCGAGGAACTGCCGGCGATGATCGAGCTCCAGGCTGGGTTGGGGTTCTCCATCTTGAGCGTCGGGCCGGGTGTGGACATTGAGGCCGTCCGCGAGCACGTCGGCGACCGTGTGTGCCTGTCGGGCAACGTTGATCCGCTGGCGGTTCTGGCACGCGGCACGGCGGACGCGGTTCGCGACGAGGTCGAGCGGATCGTCAAGAACGTCAGCCGTCACGGCGGGCACGTCATGAACTCCGGCGAGATGGTGCCCCGCGACACGCCTGAGCAGAACGTCCGGGCGTTCGTCGAGACTGCCAGGCGGGTCTGGGCCGAGACGAGCAAGGAGACGTAAGATGAGGCGCCGCGATTTCCTAAAAAGCGCTGCGATACCACCGACCGCGCTGGCCATGGCACAGGGCGGTGCGAAGGATGAGGGCGAAGCGTCGCTCGACGCGGGCCCTGCCGAGAAGGCGGCGAACGGTGCGAAGCTCCCGACCCGCGCCTACGGTCGGACGGGCATTCGGCTGTCGATCATCGGCTTCGGCGGGTACATGTTGAACAGCATGGAGCAAGCGCAAGTGAATCGCCTGGTCGGCGAGGCCGTCGAACGCGGCGTAAACTACTTCGACGTCGCCCCCACCTACGGCGACGCGGAGCAGCGCCTGGGCCCCGCGCTCCAGCCGTATCGCAAGAACGTCTTTTTGGCCTGCAAGACGACCCAACGAAAGGGCAAAGAGGCGGCGGCGGAGCTGACCGGCTCGCTGAAGCGGCTCCGCACGGACCACGTCGACCTGTACCAGCTCCACGCCATCACGGACGTGAAGAAGGACGTAGACACCGCCTTCGCCAAGGGCGGCGCGATGGAGGCGTTCATCAAGGCGAAGGCGTCGGGACAGGTTCGGCATCTAGGCTTTTCGGCCCATTCGGAAGAGGCGGCGTTGGCGGCGCTGGATCGGTATGACTTCGACTCGATCCTGTTTCCGGTGAACTTCGCCTGCTACTACAAGGGCAACTTCGGTCCGAGGGTGGTCGCCAAGGCGCAGGCCAAGGGCGCGGCCACGCTGGCGATCAAGGCCATGGCGCGACAGAAGTGGCCCGAGAACCATCCCGACCGCAAGAAATACGGAAACTGCTGGTACCAGCCCCTGACCGACCCCGAGGAGGCGGCGCTGGGGCTTCGCTTCGCATTGAGTCAACCCGTGACCGCCGCCGTTTCCCCGGCTGAAGCGTGCCTGTTCCAACTCGGATTGCGCCTCGCGACGGACGTCAGACGCATGACGGCTGAAGATGAGGAAAAGCTCAGGCGTCTGGCGGCCGGGCTGACGCCGGTCTTCAGCAGGGGGTAACGCGACACGCGCCCCGTTCGATCGTTCGAGATGGCTCGGGCGTGGGCTACTTGAGGTTGCCCAGGTCGTGGACGACGAGGACCTTCCGCAGCAGCAGGTAGTTGGCGCCCCGGTATTCGGTGACCTCCCCGCTGACCCGGAACTTCACGGGCCTGGTACCGTTGGCGGATTGGATCTCCATGGTCTCCAAATCGCGGTTGGGCAGCAACTGCATGGGCGGTTCGCGGAGGACCTCGCCTTCGCTCTCGAAGACGAAGGCCCAGCCGTTGGGTCGTCGAACCAGTCGGCCTACGCGGTCGGTGATCATCTCGCCGTCCGTCCGCAGGGGGCGGTCCTCACGCTTCATGCCAACGGTGGGTCGGCTGGCTGGGCGGCGAAGTCGCTGGTTGGGGTCGGTTCCCGGCTTGACGGGCATGATGACGGGCCTGGCGCCCTTCTTCTTCATCAGTTCCCGGAGGATCTCGACCGCGGAGGGCTGGGGAGGCGGTTCGATGAGGGCGTTCTCCTTGACCGGTTCGGGTTGTGTGGCCGCCGTTTCGGCCCGGGCGGCCGACCCACGTTCCTGCCAGGCCGTTGCCAGGAGCAGGACAAAAGCCCAACCGGCCATACAAGCGATGCCGACGCGCAGGGCTCGGCGCCTCGCTGGCGGTGGGGTAGCGGTATTCGTCACGACAAGGTCTCCGTTGTTGGGGTCTGTCGAATCCATCGGCAGGAATCCGGTCCGGCGTTCGCCCAAAGCTCGACGGCACCGGGACGACCGTGCCGTCAGTCATGGACCCCTGACCCCTGGTTTCAAACCAGTCTGCGGCAGAACGAGCCGGCAGGTCAAGCCCCCCGGGGCGTCGAACTTGCACCCACCGGGCGAGAACCCGCTGGCGACCGCACGAACGCCCGACGGCGAGGACGGACTTGATGGTTTGTCCAACAACCGATAGGATCATGGGTTCTGTCATCGGAGATGGCCCCATGTTTGTTCGGGTGTTGGTAACGTTGGCCGTGTCGGTCGGGACGACCGGCATCGCGGCCGCGGCAAGCGCTGGCAAGGCGCCGTCCGTGACGCTGGACCGGTCCCGGTACATGGGCGTGGCGCAGATCAAGCCCGGCATGACCGGCGTCGGCCGGACGGTCCTCAAGGGCGCCGAGCTGGTCGAGTTCCAGGTCACCGTCGTCGACGTCCTGTGGAACTGGGGCCCGAAGCAGCACGCCATCCTGATCCGCTGCGCGGGGGCGAATCTCGAGCACAGCGGCATCATCATGGGGATGAGCGGCTCGCCCGTCTATCTGCAAGACCCCGAGGACGGCGGCAAGCTCAAGATGATCGGCGCGGTCGCGTTCGGGTGGCGGTGGAACAAGGACCCGGTCGGGGGGGTGACGCCCATCGAGCAGATGCTGGCGGCGGAAGGGTTCGCGGACAAGGGCAAGACCGCCGCGCCAGAGGGCGGTGGCGGGGTGGCGGGTGGCGGGTGGTCGGACCCGGTGGGGACGGGCCCGCCGGCCGAGCCGAACAGAGGCCTGCGAAGTCGCTACGCGATGATGGGGTTCACGGCCCCGATCCTTGTCAAAACCGCGCGCCCGATCCGCCGGGGCGATCGATACGAAGGGCTTGAGCCCCTGATGACGCCGCTCCTGGTCAGCGGCGCGAGCCGCTCGGCGATGGCGTACTTGCAGGGCCGGCTTGAGGGGTCTGGCCTGTACCCGATCCAGGCCGGTGGGGCGGGGGGCGGGAACGCGCCGGCGCCGGACAAGCTCGTGCCGGGCGGGAGCCTGGTCGTCCCGTTCCTGATCGGCGACGTGGACATGGCTGCGGTGGGCACCGTGACCGAGGTCGTCGGCGATCGGGTGCTGGGGTTCGGGCATTCGATGATGGGCGAGGGGCCGATTGAGATGCCGATGGCCACCGGACGGGTTCACACGCCGATCAGCTCGTTGGCGTTCAGCTTCAAGCTGGCGTCGATGGGCAAGCTGGTCGGCGCGCTGCTGTGGGACGACGAGGCGGGCATCTGGGGTGTGACGGGGCGGAAGGCCCGGATGGTCCCCGTCGACGTCAGCGTGACCGAGCCGAAGGGCCGGCGGACGTATCACTATCAGGCCTTGCACCACCATCGGATGACGCCGTGGGTGATCGGGTCGGCCCTGATGATGAGCGTGATGGCCAACCGCGACCTGCCGCGGGAACACACGCTCCGCTACACCGTGTCGGTCGATTACGAGAAGCTGGGCCGGTTCGCCGTCGACAACGTCTCGAGCATGGGTTGGCTGTTCGGGATCCGCAGCGACCTGACCGAGCCGATGAGCATGCTGATGGACAACCAGTTCGGCCGCGCCCGCGTCAAGCGTGTCGAGATGGCCATCTCGATCGAGCCGAAGGCGTCCACGGCGTCGATGGAGCGGGTCGAGCTGCCCCGTTCGACGTTCAAGCCGGGCGAGACGGTGGAGGTAGCGGTGCGATGGCGGCCGTATCGCGCCGAGCCCTTCGTGCGACGGTACGCCATGACGTTGCCGAAGGACCTGCCCGACGGGTCGTACCAGTTGCAGGTCGGTTCGGGTCGGTCGCGCCTGACGGCGCTGCGAAAGGACAAGCCGCACCTGTTCCGGGCCGAATCGCTGGACGACATGATGTCGGCGGTGCGTCTGATCGGATCGGTGCGGACGGACCAGGTGTACCTGCGTCTGGGGGTGCAGCGCGGGGGCGTGGCCGTCGGCAAGACCGAAATGCCCGAGCTGCCGTCATTTCGGCGAAAGGTATTCGACGAAGCCAAGCTGCACGCGGTGCAGGCCTACGCCGAGCCAATCGTGGTCGAGCATCCGGTGCCCTTCGTCGTCAGCGGCGAGAAGGTGTTCACGATCAAGGTGGACCGCCGAGCGGACCAGTAGGACTAAACGCGTGGTGCAACGGGCGCAGCCGAGCGCCCCAAGGACATCGAAGGCATGAGATCGTTTCTCGCAAACAGTGCCCTTGTGTTGGCGTTCATGGGATTGGCGGCGTCGCTGCCGGCCGTGACGGTCCAGACGTGGCAAGAGGACGAGCCCGAGGAGTTCGAGAAGGGCAAGTGTGATCGAACGGTGATCTCGTCGCTGGGCAGGGTACTGCTCGGGCGGGACGAGACCGAGCTCCTCGAGGCCGGCGACCAGGCCGATTTCGTCAACGCCCTGGCCGAGGGGCCGGACGGCACGATCTACGCCGCCACCGGACCCAACGGCAAGGTCTATCGCATCGTCAAGGACAAGGCCGAGCCGCTGTGCACAATCGAAAACGCGTCGAACCTCTTCTCGCTGCTGATCGCTCCGGACGGTGACCTGCTGGTCGGCACGGGTGGGAAGGTCGGTCGGATTTACAAGGTCGACCAGACCGGCCAGGTGAAATTGTGGTTCGATCCGGAGCGGACGGTTCCGACACCGCCGCCGGACACGGGCACGGGCAAGGATCGGAAGAAGGAGGCGAAGGCGACCAAGCTGGCCGGGAAGGGCGAGCCAGAGGCCGAGCAGGGCCCCCAGGTGGGCCCTCAGCCGCCCGCGACGACGAGCGCCGCCAAGACGGGGACCACCGGGGCCACCCGTCCGGCGACCACGACGGCCAGTACCGGCCCATCGGTGATCACGACGACCCGCGCGGCCAAGCCGGAGATCAACTACATCTGGGCGATGGCGCGGGGCACAAAGGGCCAGATCTATGCCGCCACCGGCGCACAGGGCTGGCTGCTGGAGATCGCACGCGACGGCGACAAGGCCCGCGTCGTGTTCGACTCGAAAGAGACCAACCTGCTGTCGTTGGCCATCGACCGGAACGACCTGCTGTACGTCGGCAGCGACAAGAAGGGACTGATCTATCGGGTCGATCCGAAGCGCGACCGTGCGTTCGTGATGTACGACACGGGGGAGGCGGAGATATCGGCCATCGCGTTGGACGCGGCGGGCAACGTGTACGCGGCGACGGCGGCGGCGGCTGCGGCCCGGCCGGGCAAGACGGCCAAGCCCAAACCGTCGGGCCGGCCCGGTACGGGCACGACCACGGCGGCGGCCAAACGCAAGAAGACCGGCAAGACGGCTGTGACGCGCTCCGTCGGCAAACCCGTCCCATCAGCCGCCGGGCCCCCCGGCGCTGCCGCCAAGCCCAAAGGCGCCGGCAACGCGGTCTATCGCATCGCCCCCGACGGCATGGTCACTGAGGTCTTCCGCGAGCCGGTGATGATCCTCGACATGGTCCAGGCCGACGGGGCCCTGTACCTCGGTACGGGCAGCGAGGGGCGGGTCTATGAGGTCCGGCCCGACAAGGAGGAACAAATCGCCCTGGCCAAGGTCAAGGATAAGCACGTGACCGCCATCCTGCGAAGCAACGACGGACGGATCTATCTGGGCACGTCCAACGAGGGCCGGCTGGTCAAGCTGTCGAAGGGATTCGCGGCCAAGGGGACATTCGTCTCACAGGTACTCGACGCCAAGCAGATCTCGCGGTGGGGCCGGTTGCGGTGGGAGGGCGAACTCGCCCCCGACACGGGGATGACCGTGGCCACCCGCTCGGGCAACGTGTCCGACCCGGAAGAGGGGACCTGGGACGAGTGGTCGGACGAGTTCGACGCGCGAGAGGGGGCGCAGATCCCCTCGCCCAGCGCACGGTTCCTACAGTATCGCCTGACGTTGACGACCAAGGATGCCAAGCGGACGCCGAAGGCACGGTTGGTGAGGGTGGCGCGGCAGTCGAACAACCTGCCGCCGAAGGTGACGGCCATCGAGGTCGGCGAGGTCATGCGGGCGCAGGCCACGAAGGGCAGGCCCCCGTCGTCGGAGAATCCCCCACCCAGGCCGTTGCCGCCGGGCACGACACCGGCCACCCGGATCATCAAGTGGAAGGCCGAGGACGCCAACGGCGATCAAATGCGCTACGACGTCTACTTCCGGGTGGTGGGCCGCGAGCGGTGGATCCTCCTGAAAGAGGACAACAAACCGACCCAGTTCAAGTGGGACACGAGCAAGGTGGCCGACGGGCGGTACGAGATCCGTGTGGTGGCCAAGGACGCGCCCAGCAACCCGCCGCTGACGGCACTGGCGACCGACCGAATCAGCGACATGCTCGTCGTCGACAACAGCCCGCCGGCCATCGGACCGATCACGAGCAAGAAGCTGGGCAAGGGCCGCGTGCGAATCCATGCCGTGCTGCTCGACAAGCACTCCCCCATCGCCAACGCGCAATATGCCGTGGACAGCAATGACAAGTGGATGGCCGTCCTGGCCGAGGACGACCTGTTCGATTCGTTACGCGAGACGATCGGCTTCGAGCTGGAGGACCTGGAGCCCGGCGAGCACGTCGTGACCATTCGGACCCGCGACGAAGAGCTCAACGCGGGCTACGCGACGATCGTGGTGGAGATAGACAAGTAAGGAAACGATAAAACGGCGCCGATGGCCTGGTGGGGGCGACTCGACGGCAACAAGGTCGATCACCAAATCCGACGCAGGCCGGTAGCCCCGAACGGAAAGGGGGATGTATAAGCGATGCACTACCCGCGCAGAGTCAGCAAGATCAAGAAGCTTCGCCGACACGGCTTTCGCGCCCGCATGCGAACGTCCGCCGGCCGGACCATTATCAGTCGTCAACGCCGGCGCCGGACCAAGGGGATGAGGTAACACGCCGACACCTCAGCAAGTCGACACATCGGTAAGCCCACGCGTCGACACCGCCACCGGCCCCAACGCCCTTCTTTTGGCCAGCTCGAGCCCGAACCGGTCGAGCGCGCTCAATGCGCTTCAGGAATCCGCTGAGACTCTCTCAACCGCACGTTCGGTCGCGGTGTTGGCGGCCGAACGTCGGACCGCTATGATGCCAACGTCGGGACGTGATGCCATTGTCGGAGACGGGCGGATGCCGCTGCTACCCCAAGTCCGGTTCGGGCCGCACACCATCAGCAGGTTGATCATCGGCGGGAATCCGTTCAAGGGGTTCAGCCACAACACCCCCCAGATGAGTGACGACATGGTCGCCTACTACACCGAGCAGCGGATGGTCGAGGTGCTGCTGCGTTGCGAGCAGGTGGGCATAACGGCCATGCAGTGCCGCGCCGACCATCAGATCATGGACATGATCCGCGCCTACCGTCTGGCCGGCGGTACGATGCACTGGATCGCCCAGACCGCCAGCGAATGGGAGGACGTGCTCGAGAACATCCGCGTGATGGCTGAGCTCGAACCGATCGCCGTTTACCACCACGGCTCGAGGACCGACCATTACTTCAAGGAGGGCAAGATGGACGTCGTCCGCGAGCGGCTCGAGCTGATCAAGGAGTTGGGCATGATGGCGGGCGTCGGCGCGCACCTGCCCGAGGCCTTCGAGTGGATCGAAGCGCGGGATTGGCCCGTCGACTTCTACATGTGCTCGCTGTACAACCTGTCCAAGGAGCCGCACGAATCGCCCGCGACGGCGGGCTTCGCCAAGGAGGACCACCTGTTTGTCGACGCGGACCGCGACGTGATCTGCGACTTCGTCCGTCGGACGCCCCGCCCGTGCTTGGTTTTCAAGGCGCTGGCGTCCGGGCGGAAGTGCGGGTCGCAGGGCCAGGTCCGCCAGGCGTTCGGTGACGTCCTGGATCGGATCAAGCCGGACGACGCGGTGGTCGTGGGCATGTTCCCGAAGTACGACGACCAGATCCGACTGAACGCCGAGCATTTCCAGGCATTGTGTGGGTCATGAGCGTACGCAAGGCCGTCATCCCCATCGCCGGACGAGGCACCCGACAACTGCCCGCGACGTGGGCGATCCCCAAGGCCATGATGCCCATCGTCGATCGCGATGGGTTGGCCAAGCCGCTGATCCACCTGTTGGTGGGCGAGGCCTTCTCTGCCGGCGTCGAGCAGGTGGCCCTGGTGGTCTCGCCGGGACAGGACGCGGACATCCGTCGCTATTTCCGCCCGTTCGACGACGATCTGCTGGCCGCGGTGGCCGACAGGCCGGAACTCCTCGCCGTCAGCGACGAGCTGGCCCGATGGGGCTCGCGGATCAAATGCATCGACCAGCCGACACCCGAGGGGTTCGGACACGCCGTCTGGTGTGCGAAGGACTGGGTCGGCGACGAGCCGTGCCTGATGATGCTGGGCGACTACGTGTTCGTCTCGAACCGGGCGCAGTCGTGTGCGAAGCAGGTGGTCGAGGTCTTCGAGCGGCATGCGCCGGCGGCCGTCAGCGGCATGTTCGTCTGCGACGCCGAGACGCTGGGCCGCGTGGGTGTGATGCGCGGCCGGCCCGTCAAGGGCGAGCCGGCGCTGTACGAATCGGAGCTGATCGTCGAGAAACCATCGCTCGAGCAGGCCCGCCGAGACCTGGTCACGCCGGGCCTGGGCCGCGACCGTTGGCTGGCACATTTCGGAAACCACGTCTTTGCGCCCGCGATCTTCGACGAGCTGGACCAGATGGTCGCCGATGACGTCCGCGAGCGCGGCGAGGTCCAGATGACCGCCGCCCAGGAGCGCCTCCGCGCGACGGGCGCGCGATACCTCGCATTGACCCTTGACGGCCACGCGCACGACGCGGGCATCCCCGCGGGTTGGGTGGCGGCACAGCACCCGTTGGCCAACTGGAGCTAGTGCCGTCTTGAGTCAGACAGGTTCGCGGGCGAGTGGGTGGGCAGGGCCCGACCCGGGAGGGTCGGGTTTTGCCCGTGCTTGGACGATAGCGAGCGTTCGCACGGGCAGACTTCGCTCGTGCCTCGCTCAGCCTGCCCATGCCACCCAGGAACACAACACGAAAGTCTCTCACCGAAAGCGCTACTAGGACGGGGCCTGACGACGCGCCGATGTTCAGCATCCCTACGGAGATGCCAGAAGCACTGGCGGACAAGCCGCCAGTGGCACACCACCCGTCTACGCCCCTGCTTGCCGCGTGGCGTTGAGTAGCCCGCCGGCCAGCAGGACCCGGCGCTGGCGGTCGGACAGATCTAGGCGGCAGGTGATATCCGCGTCGCGGCTTTTGATCTTCATCGTGACCGTGTCGTCGCCGCGCTCGATGGCGGCGGCGAGGCCGGCGATCGACATGGCGTCTTCGGCGTTCACGCGATCGTAGTCGTTGGCGTCGGCGAACAGTAGCGGCACGATGCCGAAGTTGACTAGATTGGCCTGGTGGATCCGCTCGATGGCCTTGGCCAGGACCACCCGGACGCCCAGGTACATCGGACACAACGCGGCATGCTCGCGGCTGCTGCCCTGGCCGTAACTGTCGCCGGCGACGATCACGCCGTGCAGCCCGGCCTGTTGGGCGGCCAGGGCGCGTTCGGCGAACGTGGGCTTGCCCGGTTCATTCAGACCGTGGAAGACGGCCTTGGCGTACTCCGGCACGTTCGACCGGTGCTTGAGGAACGTCCCGGCCGGGCTGATGTGGTCAGTGGTGATCTTGTCGCCGACCTTGATGAGCACGCGGCCGGTCAGGTCGGCGGGCGGAGGTTCGGCGGCAGGCGGCGTGACGATGCTGGTCCCACGGACGACCTCGGCGCTTTCCGCTTGGTCGGGCGGCAGGGGTGGTTGGATCATGCCATCATCGACGACGAACGTCTCGGGGGGGGCTGGCTTCGGACAGGTCATACCGAGCTGAGCGGCCAAGTCGCGCGGATCGGTGATGGCGCCGGTGATGGCGGTGGCGACGGCTGTGTGTGGCGAGACGAGATACGTGCGATCGTTCGGCGTGCCGCTGCGGCCGCTGAAGTTGCGGTTGTACGTCCGCACGCTGACGCCGCCTTGAGTGATCGACTGGCCCTGTCCGATGCACGGGCCGCAGCCCACCTCCAGGATTCGAGCGCCGGCGGCAATCAGATCGGACAGCGCGCCGGTGTCGGCAGCCATCCGGAGCGCTTGCCGCGACCCGGGGTTGATCCCGCACTCGACGCGGTCCGCCACGCGACGGCCGCGCAGCATGTGCGCACAGACCATCAGGTCCTGGTAGGACCCGTTTGTACACGAGCCGACCAGCACCTGATCCGTCTCGAGGCCCGCCACGTCGCGGACGGTCGTGATGTTGTCCGGGCTGCCGGGACCGGCGCACATCGGCTCGAGATCGTCGAGGTCGATGACGACCCGATCGAAGCCCACCGTCACGAACCCGTCGCAGTCCGGCTTGGACTGCTTGAACCCTTGGCAGTGTCGGCGCATGTTCGCCAGGACTGCCGCGGCGTCCTCGACGTGGGCCTGCTTGGTGATGCGGTCGTACTGAGCGTCGCGGTCGGCGGTGGCCGGCTGCCAGTCGTCGAGGCGGTCCTGAGCCGACAGATACTGCCGCGTGACCTCGTCGGACGGGAAGACGCTGGTCGTCACCCCGAGCTCCGCGCCCATGTTGGTACAGGTGGCCCGGGCCTGAACGTCGAGCGCCTGGACACCCTCGCCGACGTACTCGACCACACACCCCACGTTGCCCTTGGTCGACAGGATGCCCAGCAGCTTGAGGATGATGTCCTTGGGGGCGACCCACGGCTGCAATCGGCCTCGCAGCTCGACGGCGATGACGCGGGGGCACGTCATGTGGAAGGCCCCGCCCCCCATGGCCACGGCCACGTCCAGCCCGCCGGCGCCGATGCCCAGCATCCCCACCCCGCCCGCCGTCGGGGTGTGCGAGTCACTGCCGAGCAGTGTCGTGCCCGGCCGGCCGAAACGCTCGAGGTGCACCTGATGACAAATGCCGTTGCCCGGACGTGAGTGATAGGCCCCGACCTTCCGGGCGATCGATTGGAGGTACAGGTGGTCGGTATGGTTCTCCGGACCGAACTGGGCCATGTTGTGGTCGACGTAGCTGACGGCCAGATCACACCGGATGCGCCCCAATCCCATCGACTCGTACAGCATGAACGCCGTCGTCCCGGTGATGTCTTGGGTCAGGCATTGATCGATCCGGATGCCGATCTCGCTGCCCGCCGTCAGCTCGCCCGCCACCAGATGCTCGGCGAG